>JAKOOI010000567.1 GCA_022701475.1 Weeksellaceae bacterium | reverse complement strand
ATGAAATATTCAGGGTAACACTTCCTGAAATCAGAAGGGAATTCCGCGGTGCATGGATTGCCAGCGTGGCGAACATCAACTGGCCTTCCAGGAACAACCTTACGGTAGACCAGCAGAAAGCGGAAGCGATCAGCATGCTGGATATGCTTAAGGACCACCACTTCAATGCCGTCATTTTCCAGGCCCGGCCTTCCGCAGATGCCTTATATACCAGCAATATAGAGCCGTGGTCCTACTTTCTGACCGGTGAGACCGGCAGGGCGCCGTATCCGAATTATGATCCGCTGAAATTCTGGATCGAGGAAGCCCACAAAAGAGGGATGGAGCTTCATGTCTGGATGAACCCGTACCGCGCACATCATTCAAACGGAGGTTCTCCCAACGGATTATCCATGGTAAATAAACTCTCCGATATCGTCATCCGCCTGAAAAACGGGATGTACTGGTTTGATCCGGCCGACCCCAAAACACAGGGCCATGTTTCCAATGTGGTAAAGGACATTGTAAAACGGTACGATGTTGACGCCGTACATTTTGATGATTATTTTTATCCGTATTCCACCTATAACAAAGGGGCCGATTTTCCTGACAATACAACCTGGAATGCTTATGTAAACAGCGGCGGGACACTGACAAGAGCGGACTGGCGCAGGGATAACGTGAATAAATTCGTGGAAAGGATCTACAAAGAAATCCATGCTGAAAAAAGCTACGTAAAGTTCGGGATCAGCCCTTTCGGGATCTGGAAGCCTGGATATCCGCAGGGCGTAGTGGGTTCTTCGCAATATGACGAACTGTACGCAGATGCTAAATTATGGCTGAACAAAGGATGGGTGGATTACTTTTCACCCCAGCTGTACTGGCCGGTCGAATCCAAAGGGCAGCCCTTTGAAGCGCTGCTGCAATGGTGGAAATCTGAGAATACCCTGAACCGCCACCTCTGGCCGGGACTTAATACCGTTGAAGTAAGGGCAGCGGACCGGCCGGAAGAGATCAGGAACCAGATCGGGGTTTCCCGGCAGGTGCTCGGAAATGATGCAGGAGAAATCCACTGGAGCATTGCAGGGCTGACAAAAAATGCAGGAATGCTTTCAGGACTGAAAAACGGCCCTTACAAAGAACAGGCACTGGTGCCGAAATCGCCCTGGCTGAAAACGGTCCCTGTACAGACGCCTACTTTATTTATAAAAGATAACGGAGCGGCAGTGCAGGCAAGCTGGAGCGCCAAAAAGATCGGCGATGTATTTCAATGGGTGCTGTTCAGGCAATACAACGGGAGCTGGGAAACAGAAATCCTGACACTTGACCAGCTTTCGGCAGAGATTCCCAAATCAAAGGACGGAAAGATCCTTACGGCGGTCGCCGTTAAAGCCGTAGACCGGCTGGGGAATGAAAGCGAATATACGGCAAAAAAGATACAGTGATCATCCTCATAAAGTAAGATAGTTGTCCTGCAGGGTATTCTGCAGGATTTTTTCTGTACTCAGCCGGATTCATGATTACCGGTTCCGTCCGGTTCTGTTGTTTCTTCTCATACCTGTAACCGGACGAAACAGCCCGGTTATACATTGTTTTATTTTAGACTAACTATAAATTAAAAACATAGATTGTTGCAAATCAGTTATTTGTATTTTTATCAAAATCAGATACCTGTTGGATGAGGTAGGCCGGAATCATTTTTGTACTGATAGTGGAAATCATTAAAAGATAGTAATAATATGAACACCAATAGACTTTCACCTCAGCTTGAAAAGGCATTGAGCGACCAGATGAATACAGAAGACCTGCAATCAAGAACCTATTTTTCATATGGCATCTGGGCTGCTGACAAGGGATATGCGGGGATATCGAATTTCCTGTTCCGTCATGCTCAGGAAGAAAGGGACCATGCCGTAAAATTCATGCAGTATGTTTTGAACAGAGGCGGTAAGCCAAAAATCACCGAGCTGCCTGCTCCGGGAGAGGAACCTACCAGCCTTACCCATTGCTTCGACCTGGTTTTCCAGCACGAAGTAAACAATACCACTGCTATATACAAACTTGTAGATATCGCTTTTGAAGAAAAGGACTGGGCTTCATGGAATTTCCTTCAGTGGTTCGTGAAAGAACAGATTGAAGAGGAAACCTTTGCCATGAGCCTTATTGACAAACTGAAAATTGCGGGTGGCGACAGGGCCTCAGACGAATCCCTGTTTACCCTTGATAAAACCCTTGAGAGCCTGCCGGATGATGCGGAGCAGGCACAGGATGCTACAGGACCGAATCCATAATAAACAACACACAACACTGAACGAAAATTTATTGCAGATCTGCCGGCTTGCCGGCAGGTCTTTTTTATTATGAAACTCGTTTTAAAATCACTATCTTTGCCCGCTGAAAGTTCAGGGTTTTCTTGAGCGTAAACATTGAACAGTAAACATTAAACTTTGAATCTGACGTTATGAAATGTGGAATCGTAGGCTTGCCGAATGTAGGTAAATCAACTCTTTTTAACTGCCTGAGCAATGCCAAAGCGCAGTCGGCCAATTATCCTTTCTGTACCATTGAGCCTAATCTCGGAACGGTATCCGTACCTGACCACAGGTTATTTGAGCTGGAGAAAATCGTAAAGCCCGAGAGAGTCTTGCCGGCGGTAGTGGAAATTGTTGATATTGCCGGACTTGTAAAAGGGGCCAGCAAAGGGGAAGGCCTGGGTAACCAGTTCCTAGCCAATATCCGCGAATGTGAAGCGATCATTCACGTCCTCAGATGTTTTGACAATGGAAACATTATTCACGTAGAAGGTTCCGTGGATCCGATGAGGGACAAGGAAATCATCGATATCGAACTGCAGCTGAAGGATCTGGAAACCGTAGGAAAAGCAGTGGAAAAAGCGAAAAAATTTATCAAATCAGGGAAGAAAGAAGATATCCTGGTGTATGAAACGCTCCAAAGCCTGCAGAAATTCCTGGAAGACGGCAAGAATGCAAGGGAGTTTGCTGCGGATGATGCCACGAAATCCATTATCGGTGATGTGCAGCTGCTTACCAACAAGCCTGTGCTCTATGTCTGCAATGTAGACGAGAATTCCATCAAAAACGGAAACCAATGGATCGGAAAGATCGAGGAAATGGCGAAAAAAGAAGGGGCGGAAGTAGTGGTGCTTGCAGCACAGATCGAAGCTGATATCAATGAGCTTGAAACTTTTGAAGAGCGGGAAATATTCCTTGAAGAACTGGGGCTTACCGAACCCGGTGTAAACCGTCTGATCAGAAAGGCATACGATCTGCTGAAACTTCAGACCTATTTCACTGCCGGAGTAAAAGAAGTAAGGGCATGGACCATCGGACAGGGATGGACGGCACCACAGGCAGCAGGCGTAATCCATACCGATTTTGAAAAAGGATTCATCCGTGCTGAAGTTATCAAATTTGATGATTACATGACCTACGGCTCGGAAGCAAAAATCAAGGAAGCCGGAAAGCTTTCTGTGGAAGGGAAGGAATATATTGTGAAAGATGGTGATATCATGCATTTCAGATTCAATGTGTAAAATAAGATAAGAATATTAAAGTTAGTTCTATAAAAAAACGCTTTCAGCATCATGTTGGGAGCGTTTTTGCATTTTGATAAGGACCGCCTGTGATCGGATTTTCCGGCTGTGGCTCCTGTATGTTTGCTTTCGGAAAATTCCTGCTGAAGGTTGCGTCACTCATTGCATCATATCCATCCGTGATGCGGATGTACAACTGATCATTAACCGGGAAAAAATATTTTCTTACATTTGAATTTTACAAATCAGAACCATGGAAAAAACTGCCCATACTTCACATAGTTCCCTGGAAGACTTCTATCAGGAAATGGCCGATAAATCGGGACTTGATATAGAAAGCATCCTGCCGAAAGGCCTGCAGAAAGAGATAGGCCATTTTAATGTTTTTGATATTGCCCGGACCATACAGCAGGTAAAACTTACTTTCCAGATGCCTTACAACAGGCGGAAATATTATAAGATAAGCCTCATCCGCGGAAAGAACCGGGCAGAGTATGCGGATAAAATGATCCGGATCAAAAGCAATGCCCTGCTGTTTGCCACCCCGAAAGTTCCTTATCACTGGATTCCTGAAGATGCTGATCAGTCGGGAAGCTTTTGTGTCTTTACCGAAGATTTTTTCAGTAAAGACAGGGCCCGCGGCATCTTGGAAGACCTTCCGATCTTCCGCCCCGGAACAATCCCGCTTTTTGAGATTGATGACGTGCTGGCTGATGAGGTAGAGGCTCTGTTTAAAAAGATCAGAAGGGAGATCGAATCCGATTATATCTACAAGTATGATCTGATCCGGAATTATGTGCTGGAACTCATTCATTACGGACAGAAACTTCAGCCTGCCGCCGAGCTTTCTGCTTCAGGCGACACCTCGCTCCGGGTAGTTTCCCTGTTCATTGAACTGCTGGAACGCCAGTTTCCCGTGGAATCGCCTGAACAGAGGCTTCAGATGAAAACAGCCAAAGACTATGCGGACCGGTTATCAGTACATGTTAACCATCTCAATAAGAAACTAAAGGAAAGCACAGGGAAGACCACGACGGAAATTATTACCGGGAGAATCGTTCAGGAAGCCAAGATCCTGCTGAGGCAGACCCGCTGGAATGTATCGGAAATTGCTTATGCGCTGGGATTTGAAGAAGTGGCCCATTTTTCCAATTTCTTTAAAAAGAACACGGCGCTTACCCCGATGGAATTCCGCTCCTGATTTGAATCTTGCAAATTTCAGTTTGATTCAGGCAAAGCATTTGCTTCAGGAAATACAGACCTTTGTCTCATTAAAATCAATTGAAATATGGAAACCAGAACAAAAATTGCAGTGATCACCGGCGGAAGCCGCGGACTGGGCAAAAACGCAGCCCTGAAAATTGCGGAAAAGGGCCTTGATGTGATCCTTACTTACCGGAGCAACCGGGAAGAGGCGGAAGCCACAGTACATGAAATCCAGTCCCTCGGCAGAAAAGCCACCGCTTATCAGCTGGATACCAAAGAGGTCAGAAGCTTTGATGCTTTCGTAAAAACAGTGGGCGACCATCTTGAGGAGAATACCGGAAGCAGGAATATTGATTACCTGATCAACAATGCCGGGACTGCCCTCTACGCACCGGTTGCGGATGTTACTGAAGAGCAGCTGGATGATGTGGTGGATATCCATTTCAAAGGGGTATTTTTCCTCACCCAGAAAATGCTGCCGTTCATCAACGAAGGTGGCGGGATTATCAACGTATCTTCCGGGCTGGCCCGTTTTGCATTACCGGGATCATCGGTTTACGGTTCCATCAAAGCGGGTGTAGAGATGCTTACCCGTTACCTGGCAAAAGAGCTGGGCCCAAAAAAGATAAAGGCCAATGTAGTGGCACCGGGAGCAATTGAAACCGACTTCGGAGGCGGGAGAACCCGGGATGATGAGCAGGTGAATGCCATGGTGGCAGGAGCAACGGCACTGGGCCGGGCCGGAGTACCGGATGATATCGGCGGAGTTGTGGCTTTCCTGTGTACGGAAGAAGCCCGCTGGATCAATGGGCAGAGGATCGAAGCGTCCGGCGGAATGTTTTTATAATCATTGACAGGCAGGTCATATGAAAGGTTTACTAATGCCTCACAATCAGCTGGCTCGCTGAATCTGTTACCATGAAATCCCGGCGACTAATGTTTTACAGGTTGCCGGGACTTTATTTTTATATTCTGGATAGATTTTCGATAGCCTGCTCCAGTGTTTCCTGTTTTTTGGCAAAACACAGCCGGATCACATGCTCATTCATTTTATCCTTATAGAAAGACGAGAAGGGAATACTGGCTACTTTATGGGTAGCGGTAAGTTCCTGCGCAAAATCAAAATCGTTCAGGTCTGAAATCCTGTCGTATTTCAGCGCCTGGAAATAGGTGCCTTCGCAATCCAGCAGTTCAAAAGCAGTACCCGCCAGTCCCTGTCTCAGGAAATCCCTTTTTTCCTGGAAGAAATGGTTCAGGTACAGATAATGTTCCGGATTTCTCATGTATTCCGCCAATGCCAGCTGCATCGGGGTATTCACGGAAAATACATTGAACTGGTGCACTTTCCTGAACTCATCCATCAGATTTTTGGGAGCGGCACAATATCCTGTTTTCCAGCCTGTCACATGAAACAGTTTTCCGAATGAGGCAACCATCAGGCTTCTTTCTCTCAGTTCGGGATATTTGCAGACACTTAGGTGCGGTTTGCCGTCAAAGACAATATTTTCATACACCTCATCACTCAGGATCAGGATGGAAGTATCTTTTACGATGCTGATGAGTTCGAGGAGATCGTTTTCTTTCAGGATTTTTCCAGCCGGGTTATTGGGATTGTTGATAATGATCATCCGGGTTTTATCCGAAACCATTTCTTTCACGGTATTCCAGTCGATTTCATAATCGGGTGCGCTCATCCTGAATCGTTTAACAATACCTCCGAAAAGTTCTACCGTTGGCTC
>JAKOOI010000542.1 GCA_022701475.1 Weeksellaceae bacterium | reverse complement strand
GCCGGAAGCATTGATGTATGACACCGGAGCCAAACAATGGAAGGAATTTGCCGCTTACCCTCCGAAAGAAGCCCGGAAAATAAATTTCTACCTGTCAAAAGGAACTCTTACCAACACGGCAGGACAGGGATTCTCGGAATATTACAGCGATCCGGACAACCCGGTGCTCAGTTCCGATAACCTGAAAGACTTCAACGGCTTTACCCCAAGGAATTATATGTCCGAAGACCAGCGCTTTGCTGAAGGAAGACCTGACGTACTAACCTTTACAACCGATGTTTTAACCGACGATATGACGTTTGCAGGAGAGATTATGGCAAAACTGAATGTGGCCTCCACCTCCACCGATGCGGATTTCGCCGTGAAAGTAATCGATATCTATCCGGAAGACTTCAGGCCTGCAGAAAAGAAAGAAGGCGTAGTGTACGGAAACTACCATCAGATGGTAAGAAGCGAAATCATGCCGGCAAGGTTCAGGAATTCCAGGGAAAAAGGCGAAGCACTGGTGCCAGGCCAAAAAACAGCCGTGAACTTCAGGCTTCAGGATGTGGTGCATACCTTTAAAAAAGGCCATAAAATCCAGATCCAGATCAGCAGTACCTGGTTCCCGCTGTTTGCCGTTAACCCACAGAAATTTATGGAAAACCCTAATTTTGCAACAAAAGAAGACTATACGAAAGCCCTGATCAGGATATTTGATGACAGTGCAATCGAAGTACAGGTCCTGAAATAAAAAATACCTGTCCATGAATAACAATGGCGGCTGGAGTTCTTATCTTCAGGCCGCCATTTTCTTTTTCAGCTGTTCCGTCATCATTCAATGATGGTCCTGAAGGTGAGGTTTATTCTCGGGGATTTCACTTTGGTGGTCGGTGGAAGCCGGTGCAGCCAGTGGTCCTGTGTGGTGCCTTTCATCACGAGAAGACTTCCGTTTTCCAGAAGCACTTCTGCCTTTTCGCCGGTAGATTTATGTTTAAAGACGAATTTCCTTTCCGCTCCGAAAGAAACGGAGGCAATGGCCCCGTGCTTTTTCAGGTCTTTTTCGGCATCGCTGTGATAGGCCATTCCTTCGCTGCCGTCATGGTACAGGTTCAGGAGACAGGAATTATAGGTTTCCCCCGTTACGGCTTCGCATTTCTGCTTCAGGCTCAGGAGTTCCGGTGTCCACAGCTTTGCAAGCTTGGTGCGCCCCGAATACGTATATTCAAAAGCTTTCTCCCCGAACCAGGCTACTTTCCGTTTGGTCAGGATCAGTTTCCCGAAAATGACAGCCTCATCATTTTCCCATGGAATCAGGCGGAACAGGTAGTCATAATATTGCTCAACTTCCTCTCCGGAAAAAACTTTTCCGTAATAGAGAACTGTCCCGCCGTGCGGCAGAATGTTGGAAGGCGAAGCAGGCGCCTCTTCGGAAAAACTAAATAAATTCATCATAATACAGTATAGGGAAAACGGGAAACAAAGAATGAAAGCCGTTTTTTCAGGGATTACTTAATCAGACTAAAGTTACAAACTTTCCCATATAAACCAGCTGCCCTTTTAACTTAAAGATTCGTCTGCCCTATAAAAATTCAATAAGAAGCAGGACAATTCAGCCCGTATTCCACAGATGCATTTTTTATTTTGTAATTTTGATAAAAATAAAATTCATGGAACTATCTGCTATTGAGCCGCAGGTCATCTGGAAAAATTTCTCCAGGCTGAATGCGGTTCCGAGACCTTCAAAGAAAGAAGAAAAAGTAATTGCCTTTATCAAAGCATTCGGTGAAAAGCTGGGGCTTGAAACCACAGTGGACGAAACCGGCAATGTGATCATTAAAAAGCCTGCTACTGCGGGAATGGAAGACCGGAAGACCGTAGTCCTTCAGTCGCATCTCGATATGGTCTGCCAAAAGAACAGTGATGTAGACTTTGATTTTGAAACGGAAGGCATCAGAATGGAAATCGACGGTGACTGGGTAAAAGCAAAAGGAACGACCCTGGGTGCAGACAACGGGCTGGGCGTAGCCACCATTATGTCTGTCCTGGAAAGCTCGGACATTCCGCATCCGGCGCTGGAAGCCCTGTTCACGATTGATGAAGAAACGGGAATGACCGGAGCTTTAGGCCTGAAGCCGGGACAGCTGACCGGCCAGATCCTGCTGAACCTTGATACGGAAGAAGATGACGAGATCGATATCGGCTGTGCCGGAGGAATCGATGTGACCATCAGCAAGAATTACGGAACCGAAGCGGCCGCAGGACAGATCATCAGGTTTGAAGTGAAAGGGCTTCAGGGCGGACACTCCGGAATGGATATCCACAAAGGTTTCGGAAATGCCAATATCATCCTGGGAAGACTGCTTTACAAAGCAATGGAAAAAGAAGACTTACAATTGGTTTCCATTGACGGCGGCGGGCTGCGGAATGCCATTCCGAGAGAAGCTTCAGCCATTGCCTCCGTAAGAAATGCTGCGGAAGTAATTGAAGCGATCACCGGAGGCCTGAAAAAAGAAATAGAAGCAGAGTTTGCTGCGGTGGAACCGAACCTGTACATCAATATCGAAAACTTCACCACTTCTGAAAAAGCGGTTTCCGAAACGGATTCAAGGAGCATCATCCTGACCCTGAAATCCCTGCATAACGGCGTATACCGGATGAGCCCGGATGTAAAAGACCTGGTGGAGTCTTCCAACAATGTGGCACGGGTGGAATTAAAAGAAGGTGCTTTGAAGATCCTGAACCTTTCCCGGTCTTCCGTGGAATCTTCCAAGTATTCCGTAGCCGAACAGCTGAAGTCGGTAGCCGAACTGGCCGGAATGCAGGTAGAATTCAGCGGTTCCTATCCGGGATGGAAGCCGAAGCCGGGTTCCGGAATCGTTCAGCTGATGGAAAAGATCTATGTGGAAAAATTCGGCGAACAGCCTCACGTGGTAGC
>JAKOOI010000267.1 GCA_022701475.1 Weeksellaceae bacterium | reverse complement strand
CTTTTATTTTACCGGAACCTGCCCTGGTATATCCGGATGGAGCATTGAATAAAGTATTCTACTCACAACCGGTTATCTCCCAGCTTGTCAGGCTTCCTGAAGCTGCTGTGAGCTTACTCCCAGGATTAGCAGGATCAGTCAATATGCATTCTTGTACGGCAGGCCTCTGTCTTAATTACACTTCTTTCTCGAAATACAGCATATAATATTTCCCGTTCTCATCTTCACCCTGTGCCAGTTTCTTGCGGTCTCCGTGGATGTAGATATGGAAATTTTTATCCAGCTTGATGATGCTTTTGAAATGGCGCTGTGTTTTCTTGACGGCCGCTTCGCTGATGGGAAATTCTTCAGCAATGTTGATCTGCATATCCTGCTCATAGTCCGTTTTGAAATTAACGAAACTTTCGATAACATGTTCGTCGCCCAGCACCTCACTGGCAAAATCATCGAGTTTGAACTCCTCTTTTTCTTTAAAGAAATTGATGGACTTATTCAGGAAATCGGCCTGGTCGGCTTTGGAAACTTCAAATTCCTGCGGCAGCTGCTTGGTGATGTAATCTTTGTATACCATCAGCGCTTCCTGGGTATGGAAATACTCGTCGTCACGCTGTTTTACCTTTAAAAAATCCTCAAACCAGTAATACATATCCCCGTTTTTATTGTTATCCACTACAGAAAGTACATATCCGGTTTCCTTATCGTTGTTGTAGATCAGGGCTGCCTTATCAATCTTGGAAAGTCCGATTCCCTGGTCTTTTTCTATTTCGAAACGATCTTCCTGCGGAGAAATTTTAAGGAAAGACTCTCTTTTCTCCGTTTTAAAGATCCCGATTTTATCTACCTTTTCCGTCCCTTCCCTTTCGTCCTCAAAGTAAACGACAAACAGTTCTCCGCCCTGTACCCTTGGGTTTTCCGCCGCTTCAAAAAGATGCCTGGCAATATTCTCAGATTCCCACATGAATTTTTCCTTATCATCAAAAATTTCGGATACCGAACTGTAGACGGGGTTATTTACCAGATAAGAATCGCTGTAGAAATGAAAGGTTTCTTCAGACTTGAAAGACCCCAGAAAGTAATTTTCCAGCAGTTCCGCCATGCCTTCTTCCAGCTGAAGCTCTTCCTGAGAAATCACTAAAGACTCTCCGTTGATTTTATTTCCGACTCTGTGCACTACGATTTTTGAATACATGATCCTGAATATTTTGGAGTGCAAAGATATTAATTAAATCAGAGAATCCGCAGAATTTCATTCTGATAAAATCCTTATCATTCTGATAGGTTTCTTTCAAGATGCCTTTTCCCTGAAAAGCTGCAAAAAACTGATTTACAAACCGATAAAGCAAAACACATCCCACAGGTACGGAATTTGGCATTATGATTGTGAATATCCAACATAACGACAATGGACTTAAAGACCCTGAACAGAATCGATACCCTGAGAAGACTCAGAAGCAAAGGACCGGAAACCCCTGAATGGATAAAACGTTACCAACTGCTGATTTCCGCAATTCTGATGACGGTCGCTTTAATTGTATGGATCGGAATGTCAGAACCAAATCCTTAATTATATGAACTATTTACAGGCCACCCAGAACATTACCGTCTCGATTCCGGAAATCTGTGACGGACTTAACGAAACAAGAATACAGAATTCTTATCACCTCATCGAATTCCTGACCGATAAGATGAAAAACATGATCCGGCAGAACAATACCGAATGCCTTTTCAAATGCCTTGGAAAAATGGATGAGTTATACCGTGAAGGTGATGCGATGGTAAAAAATGCTGTTGAGAACTCTTTTGTTTATTCGCTGGACAACTTTACCTCTTTCTGTAGTAAGGAATACCGGGATACTATCTTCAACCGTCTTTCTCCGGAGTTACAGAAAGTCTATGCCCGGCAGATTTACAGCCACAGTATTTAGCTGAATTGAAGTTTAACTTCTTTTCATTACACATTCACATTGTTTCATTACATTTTTCACATGAGTATGAGAAAGAAAATCAGAAGAGAATCCGACTGGAAACGTTGGGAACAGTTGAATTCCAGGCAGCAGATCGAAATCTGGGCCACTCATCTGGCGGTTATCGCAGGCGTATTTATTTTTGCAGCATGTCTTTAATTGGTATGGTTTTGGCTATATCTACGGACAATGAAAAATAGTAATATGATGAACGCACCCTTGCAAACTATTGATCAAAAAGTAGCTGTTGAGTATTTAAAATTTTTCTACCAGCCGATACGACAGGAAATAAATCAATTGTCCGTTCAGGACAATTTTGCAGGAATTATGCAGTTGACTATTAATTATCTGAAAAAATTACTGCACGAGTCTAAGGTTAACATTATTGCACGTCACATCAAACTGATGGACTGGATCTACCAGAACGGGAACCATTATGTAAGGACCATGATCGAGAACCTTTTTATCAGGTCTTTTGAAAGTTTCAAAAAACTGACCAAAGCACAGAACTGGCAGCTTTTGTACCAGTACATGCCGATTGAATTCCAGCAGATTCACCTGAATCAGACAAAACTGGATGAAATCATGTTCAAGAAACCTGTATCGCAAGCATAACAAAACTGCCGGACTTTTCAGTCCGGCAGTTTTTATTATTATTTTACTTTCTTATCCTTATCAATCTAATCATTATTGTCTGCTGAGGATTGACATTTCAGTTCTGGATCTCAGGATGGAACAATCAGAGGAGACGATAAAGAATCCTGCGGCTCTGTTCCATAGCAATCCCGAAAACCACATGGGAACCGAATTCCCATACCCACCAGGCTTCAGGCATATCTTTTACTTTTCCCTGTAATCCCAGTGCCGGAACAACCGAACCATGGGTAAGCCCCCAGACCGCAGCACCGGCTGCCGCACCTCCTGCCACGGAAAATATCCTGTTTTTACTTACAGCGTAACTATAGGTAATGCCAACAAAGGCTCCCAACGCATAATGAATGAACGTCATAGCCTGCAGGGTTTCTTCATACGAAAGTTCGCGGTCGGTTACGGTATGGTAAAAGTCTTTTGCCAGTATTGCGGGCGGCATTTTTTCCGGCCTCCCGGTAACATCGGCACCTTTGAGTTCCAGCGCTTCAGGGGATGGCGGAAATCCCTTCTCCCCGATTTTCTGCAAAGGAGGCTCTGCAAGGGATTTTATCCAGGAAGCAAATAATCCGGCAGCAACGCCGATGACAATGGTTTTTGTTGTTGTACTCATCATATCATTTATGGTTCATATTCTTTATAGACTTCAGAGATGTATCATCCACATCTGTCCGAAATCTATGATTTATAAACAATATATGTGCCCCGGATCAGATGATGTACAGATAAGTTCAAGCCCTGAATGGGCGTAATCATTAAAGAAATAGCGTCATACAGATAAGCTTGCAGGATTTCATTATTCCTGATCTATCTCAATAAACAGGTTTCGCCCCTTCAGGGCTCGTTTCTGTCGGGTGCTTTCTTTAAACTGGGGCTATGATCATGACGCCCCTACGGGACGGATTCACCTGCTGCTCTTTTTTTATATTTCATGTGAAGGCTTTTAAAATATTAATCTGGTCTCTTCTCCGGATTCACGTTAAATTATTTCAATTACTTACCTTCAGCAGCAGCCTGTACGGTATCTGATAACCGCTTTTCCATTTGAACAGACCCTAAAGCATTATGGTAAACATAAGGCACAGATAGATTATGAACATAAAAAAACCGCTTTACACTAGCGTCTAAAGCGGTTTTATAATAAATTAAGATCGGTTGATCTTTCAAATTAAATTACTTCACTTCTTCAAAAATAACAATATATGAAAATCAGACACTTATAACTTAATGGTACAAATAAGATACAATATAAAAATAGATTGTATATTCATTTTTAAATAT
>JAKOOI010000521.1 GCA_022701475.1 Weeksellaceae bacterium | reverse complement strand
CCTGGAAGACCTTTTGGACCAGTTCAATCTGTATATTTCAGGTTTTATTGATCCGGAAACTTTCAATCGGTCCGATCACCTGAGTCTTGAGTTGGCCGGTGATCCGGAAGATATCCGCGATCTCCTGAAGAGCATTATCGGTAAAAGGGTATACAATAAAGATGTTGAAGGAGAAGACGGACAGACCTATGTGAAATTAATAATTGAATAAATCAGTGTTGCAGAACACCGGACTGCATTGAATAATTAGCCTGCATTCGACCCTGGCTTATAAATCTGCCTGAAGCCGTTTTCAGATCTCTGCCGGGAGAGCATTTACAACTTTCATTACATATCCGGAAGAAATTTGAATGACCGTGAATTTGAAAAAACTCAGATCTACTATATTTGCTTTACAAAAACGTATATGGAAAAAGAATTCAGGCTGAGATCCTGGGAAAAGCAGGACCTCAGCAACTTGGTAAAATATGCAGATAACCTGAACATCGCCAAAAACATGACCGATATGTTTCCGCATCCTTATTCAGAAGCGGACGGAACGGCTTTTATTGAGTTTGCCAACGCATCGCATTCCGCCCACATTTTTGCTATTGAAGTTGACGGTGAAGCGGCAGGTGGGATCGGGATCCATCCTCAACACGACATCCACCGGAAAAATGCAGAGCTGGGTTATTGGCTCGGGGAAACTTTCTGGGGAAAAGGTATTATCAGCCGCGCCATTCAGCAAACCGTGGATTTTGCTTTCCGGAATTATAATGAAATTGACCGGATTTTTGCCCGTCCTTTCGGTAGCAACACCGCCTCTCAGAAAGTCCTGGAAAAGAACGGATTCATACTGGAAGCGCGCTTTTCAAAAATCCTCATCAAAAACGGCGAATTACAGGATGAGCTAGTGTATGCCATACGCAGGGAAAACTTTTATCAGGATTAATATTTTCATCACCTATGGATTTCAAAAGCATCATTGAAAAAATCATCAGTCTTAAAAATGCCGATCTTGAACTCCGGGATCAGCTGATCCGCAGCGGAGAACTGGGAAACGGTTATCATAAAGAAATGCAGGCCCTTCACCATAAAAATGCGGAAATACTGGAGGAAATCATAGATCATATCGGCTATCCTGCTACTGAAAAAGTGGGTACAGAAGCTTCTGAAGCAGCCTGGCTGGTCATCCAGCATGCTATTGGCAGCCCCGATTTTATGAGAAAATGCCTGAAACTGCTGGAAAATTCAGTTTCTAAAACAAAAGTGGAGACCATCAATATGGCCTACCTGTCCGACAGAATTGCCGTTTTTGAAGGGAGGCCGCAGTTGTACGGAACCCAATTCGACTGGGACGAAAACGGACAGCTGAGCCCAAATCCTTGTGACCACCCGGATCAGGTTAATGAGAGACGGATAGTGCTTGGCCTTAACTTACTCGAAGAGCAAACCCGGATCATCAGGAACCGTGCCCGGAAAGAAAACCGGTATCCTCCGGAAGACCTGAAACAGAGAAATGAAGAAATGCAAGCATGGAAAAAATCGGTGGGCTGGATTTCATAAATCATCAGTCGATCTTCCGCAGGTCATTTGGAAAGATTGTTTAAAACCGGCTTTGTTTTGATTTCAGAAAGCTGGATGGCCGTCGTCGGGATCCCATAGGTAATCAGCCGGTCGATCAGCTGTTCCAGGTGCCGGCTGTCCTTCAGCGCACATTCTGCAATCAGGCAGAACTCCCCTGTTACCCTCCTGCAACTTAGAATTTCCGGAAATTTAGGCACATCATCAATAAACCTCCTGAATTCATCATTTTTAAATTTCAGGCTGATGACTACTTTCAGCGGATATCCCAGTTTCTCATAATCGATTTCCACCGAAAACTGTTTAATCACTCCATTATCCAACAGGTTCTGGACTCGTTCCTTGGTTGCTGACTGGGAAAGGGAAATCTGACGGCCGATTTCAGCATAGCTTAACCGGGAATTTTCAGCCAGAATCTGTAAAATTTTGTAATCTAAATCATCCAGTATTATTTTCATCGAAATTTATTTAAAAAAGCATTGTTACCGGGCAAATTTATTACTTTCTCCATTAAATCCGTTTTTAACATACAGGTTTATTCCTGAACTTCGCTTCAGTAAAATAAAACGTATGACAACAATTCCTTTTTCCGGAAACGGAACGACCCCTTTTGAAAAACTGCTCGGATACAACCCGGAAATCCTTACCAAGTGGAACGCTTTGGAAGAAACTTTATGGGCTGCTACTGCCTTGGACCGCCATATGCTCGAACAGATCCGCAGGGCCCTGGCTTTTGAAAACGGCTGCAGATACTGTATGGCAAAAGCAGGCAAACCCAATTTTGATGCCTCACAGCTGAAGATTTCCGTAGCCGTATCCTTTGCCGGACTTTTCTCTAAAGACCATACATCAGTACTTCCCGCTCATTTCGATCTGCTCCGCGAGCACTTTACCGATGCTGAAATTTCCGGACTCTGTGCCTTTATTGCTTTTGTCAATGCTTCCCAGAAAGTCGGAAAAATTTTCAATCTTACTGAAAACGACCAGCCTCAGGCGTCAGTATAGCGTAAAAAGGGAATCCGGAAAGAGAAAAGAAGATGCTTAATTCACTACATTGTTAATTATCAATGATTAACAGCAAAAATCTGTAAAATAACTGAGTACCACGGCTCTATTTTTACGTATCTTTAAACAAAAAATTTCATGAAACAAACTTTACTTTTTTTGTTTGCCGCTACAGGGATTCTGTCGGCACAAACTACGATTACCAAAGCCTTTAATGATCCTGTTGCCGGTGAGACGGTAAACTATGTGGGAGTCATCGGGACACCGGATAATTCGGCATCCGGAGCCAATACCACCTTTAACAACGGTTCGCTTATATTTGCGGGATCGGCTACAACGGTTTACTCCACTCCTACTGCCAGTGAAATCTCCACGTTTCCGGGTTCTACTTTGAAAATGACCGGTACCGGCAACACGGTATTTTACAAACAAACCGCTTCCAGACTGGAAATCACAGGCCTGGTAACATCGGATGCCACCTTGAATCTGTCCGTTAATAACGGTACCTTCATCAGCTATCCTACACAATATACCACAACCACCGAAACCGATCTGGCACAGGGAACCTTTTCTTCTACTTCCGTAAGCGGTCTTTGCAGAGGAACCATTACCATCAATCCCAATGCATCAGGAACCCTGATTTTGGGAAACAATACTTTCACCAATGTCCTGCGGGTAAGATCCGTTCAGACCTTTAACCTGCATTTACCGAACGACACCAACTTCCTGTTTCCGATAGGAACCATTACCAATACTTCCTATTCCTATTACAGCAGCACGAAAAAATTTCCTTTACTGACTACGATTCAGACTGTGGTGAACGTACCTGTTGCCAACATCAACAACCAGACTACCGATGGTGCCCAGGTACTGAGTTCCGCCGTTCTTTCAACAGGAGAAACGGCAGCTAAAAGAAACGGGCTGAAAATTTATCCGAACCCGGCACAGGATTTCATAGGTCTTGCAGGAGAAACAGGAGACTTTTCAACGGCAAAAATTTACAGCCTGGACGGAAAACTGATCCGGACTTCCGGTATCGAATCCGGTAAAGTACAGGTCTCTGATCTTCCTTCCGCTTCTTACTTTATCGAAGTTTCAGGAAAGAGCAGTTCCCAGACACAGACTTCAAAATTTATTAAAAAATAAGGTATTGATAGCATTTCTACCAAATCCCGGCATTATTCAGCCGGGATTTTTTTTATGCCTGCAAAAAATAGAAAGATTTAACACTTTATAACATTTGCCCGCTTTTTGCTGTCTTCCATAAGAACAAACTTATGATCACACTATGAAAAAATATTTTATTATTGCCGCTTCCCTGCTGGTTTCAGGACTTCATGCCCAGGAAAATGCCGATCTGTCTTCAGAGAAGCTCAACATCGTGAAAACCAATATTACCGCTTATGCTTTCAGGAACATCAACCTGTCTTACGAAAGGGCTTTTACCAGCTGGTTTTCCGTGAATATGGGGTTCGGGGCCATGCCGGAAGGAAAAGTTCCGTTTATTAATTCTTTTTTAAGTGATAAAGATGAACAACGATTCCGGAACCTGGAAATCAAGTCTTTCAATTTCACCATTGAGCCGCGCTTTTACCTGGGAGCAGGCTATGGAAAAGGATTTTATATTGCTCCGTATTACCGGTACTCTAAAATTACCACCAATACTTTCGACTTTTATTATGATTATACTTTCAGCGGCAATACGCTGCGGATCCCGATCAAAGGAACCGGAAATGCCAACGGCAACAGCGGCGGGGTGATGGTAGGCGTACAGTTCTTCCTTACCAGCAGCCGCAACCTGGTGCTGGATCTCTGGCTTGCCGGGGCGCATTACGGTGCCGGAAAAGGGGATTTCACCATGACCAGCGATGTGGTGCTTACCCCGGACATGCAGGCCCAGCTGAAAAAGGAAATCGAAGACCTTGATGTACCTTATGTAAATTATACCGTAGAGACCAATTCCAGCGGGGCGCGTGTGATGATCGACGGGCCATGGATCGGGTTCCGGAGCGGATTGTCCCTGGGATACAGGTTCTGAGAAATTAATTTGAATATTCATAAAAACCGTTCTATCTTAGAGCGGTTTTTTAATATTGATTGAATGAAAAAATGGTCTACTGTATTTTTTATCCTGCTGGTCATGCTGCCTGTTTTCACCTTTCTCACTCCCTTTGACCTGATGAAA
>JAKOOI010000515.1 GCA_022701475.1 Weeksellaceae bacterium | reverse complement strand
TATTTTTAAAAACAGCAATCAATAATCATTTTTATGGAAATTCTTCAACCCGGATGATCACCGGGTTATCTTACCGATGCCAGAATCCGTGCCCTGTACCTGCAGTTTCAAGGACTGCTTAATGAAGCCGGAAAAAAGAAAGTGCCGTTTTCTACGTTGGAAAACATCAATATTGCGGCGGGAACTACCCTGGACAGGAAAGCGGAAAAGGAAGGAAGACAGCCGGATCCGGAAATCCAATACTGAAAGAGCGGTATTGCCTGCACCGATCAGATAAAAAATGAAGAATATACCGGTAACCGCACTGCTGTTTTCAGAATAGCCGCTTCCGTACAGGACAAGGAATATTCACTGCTATTCAGCAGAAGCTCGATGCCGGAAATTCCTTTATTAAAAAAACAGGTCAGAAAGAGTTAATGATCAGACAGCATTCTTTGTCATTCTGTTTATATCGTGATTGAACAGCGTTAATTTTATTTTGAAATTAAATACGGTCCATTCCACATTAATGGACAATGACCTTAATTGATCCTGCAGGAATCCACTGGACATGATGGCCTGCAGGAATATTCTATTTCCATAAGAAAACGGGCCGGAGCCCGTTTCTTTATTGTTTTTCCATATTCTGTCCGGTAAAGCGGAGGTAAGTTCTTTATTCAGCACTTCCTTTTACCTGGATTACATCAGAATTTATACGCTACGAAACGGTCGATCGCCAGCCCGCCCGGAATGGACTGATAAGGGACGTTCTCTGCCGTTCCTCCCCAACGCATAAGCTTGGTGGCCATGGTTCCGTTATTGGCCGGTTGCCCCGGAATCGGTTTAATCGTCAGGAAAATATCCTGCGGCCCGGTTGTAACAATGAAGAAGGTGTTGTTGATGGTAAACCCGCCCATTCCTGAAGTAACGGAATTGTAAATAGTGTTCCAGGTTCCCGGCACTGCGCCTACAGCATTGGCAAGACTCATTTCATTGTTTATGGATCCACGGGTAATCAGGTATTCCACCTGGGCAGGGATTGATACGGCATTATCAAAACCAAAGTCGGCATTCAGGAATACGAGGTAAGTTCCTGCGGCAGGCAGCGAAAGCCTGGCCACAGAACTGTAACGGCCTGCCGGAATGGAATTGTTCGTGGAAGACGGTGCATTGTTGATCAGCCAGGTTCCCTCTACATTACTGGAAAAGGCCATGGTCCTCCAGGTTCCCACACCATTGGCGTCGCTGGTAAGCACTTTCCCTTCACCCTGGGTTCCGTCAACTATCTTTACAGCACCTGCCGTGCTTCCGTTATTGACTTCCAGCTTAGCCGACGGGTTACTGGTTCCGATACCAACCCGGTCGTTTACGGCATTTACATTGAAGGTGGCATCATCTACCGAAAAATGACTGGTTCCGGAAGTTGCGGAAGAGGTAAACGCCATGGTATTATTTCCCTGGGAAACCGTCCGGTTGGAAGTGAGTATCCCGTTGTCTTTGTACAAATCGCTACCTGCGCCAACTTTCTGCCAAAGATTGCCGTCGAAAAAATAATAACCGGTTGCCGTAATGTTTACCCTTTGTGAAGCAGTGTCTCCGCCGGTAATATCGCTGATGTAGATGATGGCACCGGCCTGGTCTGTTCCGTATACACCGTTTCCTTTGGCTGTGAGTAATGCACGGGTCAGTCTCGGGGCCTGAAGGCCGTCTGCGTCCGTACTGCCGGCTTTGGCAGCTATGTCAAGAGTGGTTTTCGGACTTGAAGTGTTGATTCCCACATTCCCCTGCTGAGCTGAGGCATTTTCCGCAAAAAAGAACATGGAAAGTACTGTTCCCAGGATCAGTCTGTTTTTCATAAATAAGAGTTTAATTGAGTTCTGAATTTTACGGGTGCAAAGATAATCCAATTTAAATATCCGCAACCATATTTAAATAATATTTAATAAAAATTTATTTTATGCAATATCATTATAAATATCGATCCTTTTTATGATTTATTATGATTATCAGTACAAAACCCTCATTTGCAATATTTCTTTTTTATGATAAGCTGGTCAGGATGCATGCTGATCCCGGATCAGGGCTGCTGCTCTCTCATACGTTTTATGTATGAAACAGATCCGTAATGAGGCAATGGAATCTTTCAGAGGCTTGGCATGCTGCTAAAAATCAGTTTAAGTAGACTTTTCTCTCAATCTGGTAATCAAACACTTTACCGTTTCTATCTATTTTTATGTTGATCATTCCCTGGTTGCTCTCTATCCTGTGGAGAAAGTAATGGCAAACCTGATCCTGATCCAGGTGCTCCAGGGAAGTGCCGTTTATCGCAAGTATGATATCGCCGTTCTGGATAAGGGATTCATCTTCTGCGATGACATAGGCCACCACCGGTTTTGACTCTATGAAACGGTAACTGAAACCGAATGATTCCAGTACTGCCGGCACAGTCCTCACGCGTTTCATATAAATCCGGCGGTTTTTCCAATCCATGATAAAAGTAAAATCCCTGAAAAATTCGTTTCCTATCAGGTTCATGCTTCCGGTAGAAACAATTTCCCCTTTA
>JAKOOI010000482.1 GCA_022701475.1 Weeksellaceae bacterium | reverse complement strand
GGGAGATTTTCATTAACCAGGGAAAAACGCTGGTTGTTTAGATTTTTCAGACCGGTACAGGAGATCGCCGTCTGCAGACAGCAGCTCGATTTTATCGATCGGGTAATCGCTTTTAATGAAGGTCGGTTCGCCCGGTTTGGTCGGGTTCGGATAGAGGATGACATTTTTCTCTGTGCTTTTTGTTTCTTCCGTCCCCAGTGTCTGACCGGTAACCTGGAACTGTGGTTTCATTGTCGGAAGCGGTTTTCCAGGTAACGATCATCGAAGCAGGCGTCGGATTCTGCAGGTAGGGAAACAGTGCCTGCCCGAAAGCCATCTGGGCGATGAAACAAAAAAGGAAGAAGTAATGATAATGCTTCATGGTGGTTTTTTAAAGGGGTATAACAAATAGGTACCGGCAGTCCGGTTTTGATCCGTGCAAAAGTAAAAATCCCATACCAACCCAGCCTGCAGGGAATCTGAACGAATCGTTAATTTTCAGCAGTTTACGCAATCAAAAAATTATCATAATTAATACAGGAATTGTTTGGAAAATCTGAAAAGTATTTTATATATTTGCAACCTGTTATTCAACCTCTGACGAAGTCCGTGTAAGTTGCTTAGCATTAATATTTTATTTATTTAATAATGGATTTATTAAAGTACGTACAAGACAAGTACATTACAAAAAAAGAATTCCCTGAATTCAAAGCCGGTGATACGATCACTGTGTATTACGAGATTAAAGAAGGACAAAAAACGAGAACCCAGTTCTTCAAAGGAACGGTTATCCAATTGAGAGGTACCGGTTCTACAAAAACTTTCACCATCAGAAAAATGTCCGGTGATGTAGGCGTAGAAAGGGTATTCCCGATCAACATGCCTGCTCTTCAGAAAATCGAAGTTGACAGAAGAGGTAGAGTAAGAAGATCAAGAATCTACTACTTCAGAGATCTTAGAGGTAAGAAAGCGAGAATCAAGGACGCTGCTTACAAAAAGAAGTAATTCAGACAACAATACATACAAGAGAGGCTGCTTAATTTTAGGCAGCCTCTTTTTTGATAGCACTTTAACAGTTCCGCGCTATCATCAGAAATTATCGTACCTTACTGAGATAATAGACTCCCATGACTGACAAAACAGCAATCAGGCCTACCCTGTCCATCCCTTCTTCCGGATCCGATACCGCCGTAGAACGTTTCCAGAACCAAAGCCTCCGGCCCATCCTTAAACTCCAGCACGAAATTTACCTGCTCTGGTTCTCTGACTATTCCCGGCGCAGGAACCCCGAATTCGACTCCCTGCCCTGCGAAAAAAAACACCTGTTTATCGACCGGAGCATCCAGAACGACCATGCCCTGAAAAACACCCTGATCGGAATGACCGTCGGCATGCTTACCCCGGAGGAACTTGATTTTTATCTTTTGGAAAGCAAAGCCTGCAACAAAAGGATTGTTGCCATGGTGGCGGAGCGGGTGAAAAGTTGTGTGTAAGTGTGTCGCGGATTGCAAATCCGCAACATCAATCCGAAACATCTGTTCTGTTTGCAAACGACATTTGTATCTGCAAAAATATAGCGCGGATTTGTAATCCGTGCTATCCGTGCTATCTTTTTCTTACTTTTACAAAAAAACACAGATGTCCACAAAGTACAAAGCTTCCAATGTAGACAGCGCCTATTTTATCACCATTACCACGGTAGGGTGGATCGATGTCTTTACAAGATTGTCCCAGAAAACAGCGATTATGGATTCCCTAAGGTATTGCCAGATGCAAAAAGGACTTACCGTCTTTGCCTATTGCCTGATGTCTAACCACCTTCACCTGTTCTGTAAAGCTGCCGGAACCTGTACCCTGCCCGAAATCATGCGGGATTTTAAAAAATTCACCTCCAAAAAGATCATCAGCCTTATCCGATCAGAACCTGAAAGCCGTCGGGAATGGATGCTTCCCCTGTTCGGAAATGCCTGCAGCCATCTCTCCCGCAACCAGCAGTGGAAAGTATGGCAAGATGGCTATCATGCAGAAGAAGTATTCTCTGCGCATTGGATCAGACAGAAAATCAATTATATCCACCAGAATCCTGTGAAACAGAAAATCGTGACGCAGGCGGAAGATTATTATTTCAGCAGTGCCCGGAATTATGCGGGGCTGGAATATGCATTGGAGGTTTGTGTGCTGTTGTGATGTCAAGGATTGCAAATCCGCGACATCACCGATATAGCGGATTTGCAATCCGCTATTTCCGCTATTCCCCTACACCTCCAGCCATTTCGGCTTTTTCAGAAGTACTTCTTTGTGTATGGGGCAGCTTTCATCATGGCAGCCTTTCAGATAGCCGGTGCTCATCAGAAATTCATTCACGATTTCGCCACCGGTAAATTTAAAGGTCTTCTTAAAAAGCTTCATCCACTCCGGAAGCGTTTTCGGATGGTGATGGTCCAGCCATTTTTCAAAGGAACCGAATTCCTGCTGAAGCCGCGTAATGGTCCGTGCATTTTCAATGGCAGCATTCACCTTCAGCCTGTTCCTGATGATTCCGGAATCATTCAATAGCCTTTCCCGGTCTTCTTCAGTATAGGCCGCTATTTTCCGGATATCGAAATCATCATACGCTTTCCGGAAACCTTCCTCCTTTTTCAGGATGGTCTCCCAGCTGAGGCCCGCCTGGTTGATTTCCATCACCAGCCGCCCGAATAATTCATTGTCATCATGGATCGGAAATCCGTAGCGGTAATCGTGATAGCTTTTATGAAGCGCCCTGCGGCTTTCAGGCTGCATGGTGTCAATAATGGTGCAGTAGCTCATTGCGTTACATTTGTTTGCTTTATTATTTGGCAAATTTACTGCAAAGTATTGACAACTGCCTGTCAGCAATACGGATAAAAAAAATTGCGGGGATGGTAAGGATTGCGGACAGCAGAAAAAAATCTCTTCAACGGATGTTGAAGAGATAAATATGATTAAGGCATCAGCCTAGTGCATTGCTTCGCTGAGATCTATTTTTTCTTTGCTTTTACGCTCTTTAACAAAGAGGATAAACGGGATACAGATCAGGAAGATGACTCCCAGATAGAGAAAGACATCCATATAAGAGAGCACGGTAGCCTGTTTCGTGACGGAAA
The DNA here is from genome assembly GCA_022701475.1 of Weeksellaceae bacterium. GTDB lineage: Bacteria > Bacteroidota > Bacteroidia > Flavobacteriales > Weeksellaceae > Chryseobacterium. The sequence goes on along the minus strand of JAKOOI010000482.1, from coordinate 5,699 downwards.
GATCGAGCATTTTGTAGGCAGCATTCATAGCGGCGTCGGGAGTCATTCCTTTTGCCATGAAGCTTCCTTTTAAAGCCTGCAGTCTTTGCTGAACGGCAAGATCCGTTTCATCAAGATGGGAAATCAGGTTGACCCTGTATTTCTGGCTGGCGTTTGCAATGAATGTGGTGATTCCTGCAATCCCGAAAGAACCGCCCAGCTGTCTCATCATCCCGGTAAAGGCAGCTCCCTGACCAATCTCCTGCCCTTTCAGTGTGCTGAGAGACAGGGAAGTGATCGGGATGAATAAAAGACCGAGCCCGGCCCCTCTTACAATCAGCATCCAGAAAAAGGCATCTTTACCGGTATCAGGCGTAAGAATTTTATAGCCCCAGAAGCTGTAGATAAAGAAAATAAATAAGCCCAGGGAAACCAGGATCTGCTGTTTTGCCCCTTTAGACAGCAATCTCCCGATAATCGGCATCATGAAGGCGGTGGTAAGTGCTGCAGGAATCATCAGTGCGCCCGACTGAAGTGCCGTCCAGCCTAATATACTCTGGGTATATAAAGGAACAATGAACGTCGATCCGTACAGTCCGAATCCTAAAACAAAGGACATCACGGTACCGATTCTTAAGTTGCTGTTCTTTAAAACGCGGAGTTCCACAATCGGATATTTGAACGTAAGCTCCCGCCAAAGGAATAGAATAAAACCTAAAACGGCCGATATAGTGAAAATCACAATCCATCCGCTGGCAAACCAGTCTTCTTCATGTCCTCTTTCGAGAATGTACTGTAATGATCCTACCGTTATTGCAAGCAGGGCAATTCCCGGCCAGTCGACATCGGAAGCTTTACGTTTTTCGGCATATTTCGGGCTTCTTACAAACTGAAGCGTCATTAACGTTGCGGCAATCCCGATCGGAATATTGATGTAGAAAATATACGGCCAGCTGAAGTTGTCCACGATGTACCCACCGAGCGGCGGACCTAATGTAGGCCCTATAATAACCCCAAGACCATAGATGGCCTGGGCCATACTCCTTTTTTCCACCGGATAGGATTCCGTAATGATGGTCTGGGAAGTTACCAGCAATGCGCCTCCGCCGATTCCCTGCATCAGCCTGAAGAACACCAGTTCCCAGATATTCGTTGCGTTTCCGCAAAGGAAGGAGAATACGGTAAATATGATAATGGATACGGCAAAGTAGTTTCTTCTGCCAAACTGTTGGGACAGCCAGCTCGTCATCGGTACGATGATTACGTTACCGATCGCATATGCCGTAATCACCCAACCCACTTCCGAAAGAGTAGCTCCCAGGTTTCCCTTCATTTCATTGAGGGCAACGTTTACAATCGTGGAGTCCACAATTTCAAGCAGAGCACAAAGGATAGCCGTAATCGTAATGATTACCCTTCTGGCTCCATATTCTACTAATGAATCTTGCATAGTTTTTTTCAGTATTAAAAAATAAAGAGATCATAAAATCCGGAAATTTCTGATCGGAAAAAGCACAACGAACCTACTTTTATCCTTTTACAACAGATTGAGATTGAAAATAAGATTAGGGCCGTGTAAAATGCGATGTCCGGCCGGAGCCTTCTCAGCACTTACTTCATGGACCATATCTTTATCTCCTGAGAATTTTAATTTCACATTAAGATCCGGATTTCCTGACCTTTCATATTTTAATTATATTTTATAAAAAGTGAATTGTCAGCGTCCTGCCAACCTATTTGCCGTTGCCTTTTATTGGCCTGCTGCATTCAGACATTCTTCTGCACCAACTTCTTCATTACAGATTTCTGCTCCATTTCCCTCTGCATACCTGACCTTTCTCCGACCATAGCCATCTTCATGATCAGCACCGCTTCATTTCTGGATCCTCAGCATCTTCTTCCGCAACATCCGTTTCGTCATCAGTCTGCATCTTCATCGAACCTCATCATTCCGGCATTCTCCTGCAACCGACAATTCACTTATAAATTATGATATTATGATAAAGGAATTGTCAATGATTCATTTTCTTTGCTTCTTCATATGCGCTCTTCTTTCCCCCGCAGCATTGACAATTCACTTATCTGTATTATTTTAAGGAGACTTCTGCTTTTACGTTCATCCCTGTTCTTAGCCTGCCGGCTATTTTTTTGTCAAGATTCACAAAGTCGATTTTCACCGGAAGCCTTTGTACCACTTTTACGAAGTTCCCGCTGGCATTATCCGGAGGAAGGATGGAGAAGGTAGCTCCTGTGGCCGGTGAGAATGAACTTACCTCCCCTTCAAATTCCCTGTCCGGAAACGCATCGATTTCAATTTTCACTTTCTGGCCTTCTACCATTTTATTCACCTGGGTTTCTTTGAAGTTAGCCACAATCCATTTCTGATCGTTTTTTACCAGGGCAAAAAGCTGGGCTCCGGCCTGAAGGAACTGTCCGGCCTGGATCGGCACTTTTCCTACATATCCGTCTTCAGGTGCAACGATAACAGTGTATGATAAGTTGAGTTTTGCGTTTTCCACATCTACCGCCCTTTGCTTGGCTACGGATCCGGCTACACTGATCTGCTGGGAGCTTGCCGCCGTCTGGGAAGAAGCAATCCCGGTCTGCTCGGCGATCTGGTTTCTCTGATCAATAAGAACCTGCAGCTGGCGGTCTGCAGTCTGTTTTGCTGCCAGAGCCTGTTCATATTGCTGCTCCGTGATCGAGTGGTCTTTTACCAGGTTAGCGTATCTTTTCAGATCCTGGCCGGTTTTCCATACGTTTACCCTTGCCGCTTCAATCTGTGCGTTGGCTGTAGTAACGGCCGCTCTTGAAGAACCGATATTTTTGGAAGTTGCCGTTGTGGAAGCTTCCGCATTGGATATGTTGCTTTTGGCAGTGGCCAGGGCTGCTTCTGCCTGCTGCAGGGCTATTCTCTGATCCCTGTCATCCAGGATCACCAGGGTATCCCCTTTTTTTACCATCTGGTTGTCTTTCACCTTTACTTCTTTTACATATCCTGAAACCTTGGAAATGACAGGAGACATATTGGAAGCGATCTGGGCATCATCGGTTTCCTCATGAGACTGTCCGTAAGTATAGGTATTGTATCCGTAAATTCCTCCTCCGATTAAAACAACCGCAAGGATAATCGGGAAAACCAGGCTTTTCTTCTTTTTCGGTTCTGCCGCCGGCGTAATATTATTTTCCATGTTGGGTATCGTTCTTAATTTATTTGATTGTTAAAGTTCCTGTTGTCTGTAATAGTTTTCTGTAGGCCAGTGCAGCATCTGCTTTTGCATTGATGACCCCTACGTTGGCTGCAATCTGTGCGGCATCTGCATCCAGAAGCTCCGTCATCGTTGCCAGGCCGTTGTCATATTTATTTTTGGTAATCCTGTAATTTTCGTTTGCCTGCTCAGCAGATTTTTCAAAAACAGCGATTCTTTTTTTGGAGTAATCGGTGTTCTGGTATTCCCGGTTTACCTCCAGCTTGATGTTATCGTTCAGCAGTTCATTGGTAGCTGCCAGCTGCGTTTCCCGGGCCTGCGACTGTCTCAGGGAAGAGTTTTCCTTCCAGAGATTGGACAGGTTATAGGAGATTCCCACTCCTACATTGACCGCATTGTAAACGGTAAGGAATTTAGGGATATCTGCTGCAACATAACCGCCGGTGAAAGCAATGGAAGGCAGGTTTTCCGCCTTTGCCGACTTCGTTCCCAAAGCTGCCGCTTTCCGTTGCTGCTCCAGGGACTGAAGGTCTCTGCGGTTTTCCCGGGCTGCAGTAAGATAAAAATCAACAGGCCTTACTTCTTCGCCTTCTCCGATGTAATTCTGATCCACTTCAATCTCCGTGCTTTCAGGAAGCCCCAGCAGCAGGTCCATATTGATACCGGCAATATTGTAATTGTTTTTTGCTTCCAGCAGCTGCAGTTCGATATTCGAGGTCTGAAGGTTGGCCTTCAGGCGGTCATTTCTTGCGATCACACCGTTATTTTCAAGTTTCAGGAAGGTCTCGTCCCTTTTCTGGGAAGCGGAAAGGTTTTCTTCCAGCACGCGGATCGCCTGGTTGGCTTTGAAGAGGTTGTTATACGCCTGCGCTACGTTATAGGCAATAGCCGTTTTATCGTTCTCCGTATTCAGTTTTGAGGCTTCCACCAGGTATTTGGCAGATTCGATCCCGTATTTTATTCTTCCCCCGCTGTAAACAGGAACACTGAGATTGGCTGAGCCGAAAGCAACCTGGTGGACTTCCGGTCCACCGCCGGCTACACCGGGAAGCTTGATGTTGACTGTCGGCTTCAGCGGAAGGTACAGATAGCTTCCTGAAACTTTCAGTTCCGGCAGCTGCCTGTTTTTGGCTTCCAGCAGGTCGGCGGTGGCTTCCTCAATCTTGGCGGCATCAATCTTCAGGTTTTTGCTGTTCCGGATGCCCAGCTGAACGGCTTCATCCAGCGTAAGCGTTTTTTTCTCCTGGGCATTTGTGTTTGCAATCCCTATGAACAGGGCCAATGCAATAACGGAGTTATTCATTTTCTTCATAACCTAAAAGGTCTTTTAATAAATATTTAATGTGTGTATTAAGCTCTGTGTAATACCTGTCATCAAAAACATCTCCATCTTCCGTGTTGTTCAGGAATTCCTTGTACATTTCTTTTCCGTTCGATGCGTAGAACAGGGTTCCGCTCACGGTGGCATGCAGAAGATAGATCGGTGGATTTTTTGTAAAAATTCCTTTTTTCAATCCGCTTTCCAGTATTTTAGAGTACATGGAAATAAAACCGATTTTTGTCTGCTTCAGGAATTCTACGATCTGCGGATTCTGGGTATGAAGCTGTTCCCGCTGCATGATGCGGTAAAAGCACTTATGATGCCTTACCCTTCCGGCAAACTGGTCTACGATCTTTTCAACCTTCTCCCATTCATTAATATCTGTTCTTTCGATAATGTCTTTGGAAAAAAACTGGCCTTCATTCATCCTGTACTCCATCAGCTTTTCATACAGCTTTTCCTTGGACCCGAAATAATATGATATCATGGAAATGTTTACCTGAGCTGCTTTGGCTATTTCCCGGGTAGAAGTCCCTTCAAACCCTTTTTCGGCAAAAAGCTTCTCAGCAGCAAACAAAATATTTTCTTCTTTTGATGTCATTTATACCTTATCATTTTTTACGGGTACAAATTTACAACCGTTTTTCAATAAATCAAACGATTGATTGATTTTTTTAATTTATTTTTAATATCTGTTAAAATAATTAGTATTTAAAAACCAGTAAAACAATGATAATTAGAAGTATAAATATTAAACAGCTTTAAGTTCCTCCTGCATGGATTTTCTCAAAAAATTCCCCAGGCTGATGAAGCAGGCGTGATTTACGGGATTGATGCAATTCAGGAACATCTGTTCGGTACTGTGTCCCATGGTCCGCATCAGCAGCGGGGTTAGGAATTTTTCCGTAAAATTTTGAGGCAAAGCTTCTTCTTCCGGCATGCCTGCTGAAGGTTCGCCGTTTTTATACTTCCGCTCTACTTTTACTCTGAATCCGGACCATTTATTATCCGGTCATTAACTTTGGAAGAATAAATTTTTTAAGCTTGTTATTCTGCATGCTGTGTTCGAGCAGCCGGAAGATGGAATTCCGCATTTGCCATGATTGATGAATTGTCGGACGAAAAACAGACGATCTTATCCGTTCTTTCTATATGAAAGGAATACCGTTTTACCTTAAAGAACAGATATT
>JAKOOI010000259.1 GCA_022701475.1 Weeksellaceae bacterium | reverse complement strand
CCGGTGAAATAATATGACAATACAATAATGTACTAATGTAACAATATAGCAATGTAACTGTGTAGAAATATTTTAATACATTAGATGTAATGGTGAAGAAGTTTAAGGAATGATAATCCTGCGGCTGTCGTTTTTATTGGTATATTGGTACACTGTTATATCAGTAAACCGTTACATTAATACACTGTTACATTGATAAACAGTCACATTACTTAATAAATTATGGAAAATTTCAGAAAAGAAAGCGATCTACTGGGTGAACTGGAAGTGCCCGTGAATGCTTATTATGGCGTGCAGACCCAGAGAGCGATCAACAATTTTAAGATATCAGGCCAGCTTTTATCGGGTTATCCGCAGTTTATCAGGGGATTGGCCTACGTGAAAAAAGCAGCCGCAAAAACCAATTATGAACTTGGGCTTCTGGATGAAAAAATGTATTACAGCATTGCTGAAGCCTGCGATGAACTCATCAACGGCGAGTTGCACGAACAGTTTCCGGTGGACATGATTCAGGGTGGCGCAGGGACTTCCATCAACATGAATGCGAATGAAGTCATTGCCAACAGGGTATTGGAAAAACTGGGGAAGAACAAAGGCCAGTATGAATTCTGTTCACCGAATGACCATGTCAATCTTTCCCAGTCCACCAACGATGCTTATCCTACTGCCATTAAGATGGGGCTGCTGCAGATGAATGCTACCCTGGCAGAAAAGCTGGAAAAGATAGTTGAAGCTTTCCGTGCCAAGGGGAAAGAATTTCAGGATGTCATCACAATGGGAAGGACGCAGCTCCAGGATGCGGTTCCGATGACGCTGGGACAGGAATTTGAAGCCTTTGCCGCTACCCTGGAAGAAGACATTTCCAAGCTGAATAACAACGCCGGCCTTTTTGTAGAAGTGAATATGGGAGCTACGGCCATCGGGACGGGTCTTAATGCGCCTGTAGGCTATGCTGCGCTCTGTGCCAAAAACCTGGCGGAGATTTCAGGCTTCCCGGTCGTTTCGGCACCGGACCTGGTGGAGGCAACTCCGGATACCGGGTCTTATGTCATCTATTCCTCCGCAATGAAACGCCTTGCCGTAAAGCTTTCAAAGATCTGCAATGACCTGAGGCTTCTTTCCTCCGGGCCGCGGGCCGGGCTTTTTGAGATCAATCTTCCGCCGATGCAGCCGGGTTCTTCCATTATGCCGGGGAAAGTAAATCCTGTGATTCCGGAAGTGGTAAACCAGGTATGCTTTAAGGTTTTCGGAAACGATCTTACCGTTACCTTTGCTGCTGAAGCCGGGCAGCTGCAGCTGAACGTGATGGAACCGGTGCTTTCCCATGCCATTATGGAAAATATCCATTTCCTCTGCAATGCACTGGATACCCTGCGTGAAAAATGTGTGACCGGAATTACCGCAAACCGCGAAGTCTGCCTGAATATGGTAAAGCACAGCATCGGAATCGTAACGGCTCTGAATCCCTATATCGGATACAAGCATTCCACCGAGATTGCGAAAGAATCGCTGGAAACCGGAGTAAGCGTTTATAACCTGGTGCTGGAAAAAGGAATTCTGTCCCAGGAAAAGCTGGATGAGATCCTGGATCCCAGAAACATGCTGAAGCCGCACAACAAATAAGATAAACAATAAGTGATCATTGATGAATACCCTGAAATCTTCAGCAGCTTCAATGATCACTTTCAATAATAATTATTTCCTTGAAATTTTTAATCATCATTCCTGCCCATAACGAGGAAAACAACCTGCCCTTTACCCTTGATTCCCTGCTGCGCCAGAGTTACAGGGATTTTAAAACCGTGGTCATCAATGATGGCTCCACAGACAACACGCCGGAAGTCATCAGGAAGTATACGGATATGGATCCGAGGTTTGCTTCCGTTCATCTTGAAAAATCCGCGCACCAGCCGGGCTCAAAGGTGGTCAGTGCCTTTAAAAACGGATTACAGACCCGGAATATCGATGATTTTGAAGTGATCTGTAAATTTGATGCCGACATCATCCTGCCTGAAAACTATCTTGAGACCGTACAAAATGCATTCAGAAACAATCCGGAATACGGACTGGTCGGCGGACTTTTGTACGTGGAAAAAAACGGAGACTGGGTATATGAAGGAAATTCCAATAAGCACCATGTCCGCGGCCCTGTAAAAGCATACCGGAAAGAAAGTTTCCTGCAGATGAAGGGAATCCGCGAAACACTGGGCTGGGATAATATAGATGCTGTCTTACTGGAAAATCTGGGCTGGAAAGAGGTCGTGCTTCCTGAGCTGCATGTCCGGCTCATCAAAATAAAAGGCGCGGATTACACGATACGGCCGGCGGAATATTACGGGAGATATTTCTATTTCCTGGGCCTGAACAGATGGCTGTCATATATTGCTGCTGCAAAGGAAGCGTTTAAAGCAAAATCAGTATCCTTTTTCTTTAGCATGGTAAAATCATACGAAAGCTGCCGTACCCAAAAGCTTGAATTGAAAATTTCCGTAGAAGAGCAGAAGGTTATCAACCACCACCGCTGGAACCTGCTGAAGAAAAAATGGCTGAGGATATAACCAAATGAGCCGGATAAGGTCTTATAGGTTATGATACCAACAAAAAAACGGACGTTAGTCCGTCTGCGTCAGAATATAATTAAATGGCTTTAGCCAAATATGCCGACTGTGAAAAGAATAGCCTACATCGAGATCGATACCCATGCGGAAATAGCCCAGGCTTTCCTGGAAATCATGAAAGGTTCTGCCTCTTTTTCGGTGGATTATTATTTTTCGGAAAAAATTAAAAGCCAGGTCGAGGATCATGGCGAGCCCGTCTTCTCATCAGATAGTTCCGTAATCCTGGAGCAGCTGAAGGATAAAAAATATGATCTTATCATCATCGGTACGGTCCACCGCTTTTTCAATACCTTTCAGGCTATTGTCTCCCGGTACCGTACTGCCGTAATCGTTCACAATCTGAATTTTATCAAAGCTTCCAAAGCAGGGCTGGTAAAAAGCATTTTTGAGAAAGACCAGATGTACAGGATGAAACTCCTGTGGAAAGAAGGGCTGCTGGGATCACCGGATGTATACCGGACTGCCGCCCATTTGCTGGTGCTGGATGAGGCCCTAAGCTCTGAGAAGTTCAGGTTCCTGCCGCTTTTCTTTACCCAGCCCGGCAATGTGCCGGAAAATAAACGTTTAACGGTTGTGATTCCCGGAGGCGTTTCCCAGCAGAGAAGGGATTACCGTCATATCCTTACGGTTATCCGGAGACTGGAGCCGGATAAACCGTATCATTTTATATTCCTGGGCAAAGCAGCAGGGAATGAACTGAGGGAACTTGAAAAATTATCACAGGAGCTGCCGTACAATATCAGGATCACCTATTTTGCCGAACGGGTTTCTTCCGGGGAATTCACAGCATGGATGCAGAAGGCCGATGTCCTCTGGTGTCCCATTCAGGAAA
>JAKOOI010000454.1 GCA_022701475.1 Weeksellaceae bacterium | reverse complement strand
TCCGAGAGCCACAGGCTTTTGGAGTCGATCAGGTTTTTCCAGCTTTTGCTGCTGATGATCATCAGGTCCTGGGAAGTAAGAAAGTCTTTTTCGATCTTCTTCTCATTATATAAAGTGATATGATTGGGTGCTACCTGTTCAATGCTGCGGATCAGTTCCTTCACTTCGATGTTGTTGCGGATCTGGCCGGCCACATCCAGGATGATGATCTGGGAATTGTTGTTGTTGATCAGTCTTTTGGCGTATTCCAGCAGATAAAAATCGCTGAGATTGAAAATCGGGACAAAGACCCGGTCTGCTGCCCTGAAACCCTTTTCTACAAACACCCCTACCGGAATCTGGGTTTTATCTAAGATCTGAAGGGTGAAATCATCGAAGGGCGAATTGTTAAAAATATTTCCTTTCCCTTTTACGGTATTCAGGAGTTTTTCCGGGTTGATGATTTTGGTGGTGAATCCCAACAATCTTCCCAGAAGGCTGCCTTCATACATGGATTTTCTGAGGGGAAGCAGCAGAAGGTCATAATTTCCGCGGTTGGAAATGCCGGTAAGGTCACTTTCGATATCGGTAGAGGCCTTGAAAAGGGTCGTAATCTCAAGATCCAGCTCCTGCGAGGTTTCAATGACGTTTTTAAACTGTTCTGTTTCAAAATGATCGATGTCAAAGGGATGAAGCTCATCAACGGGGGCAATGTTCATGGCGGTGATGCTTTTGTTGCCATTCATTTTACGGGTAAAGTTGTCCGCCAGCTTCAGCAGTGCGCTCCCGGAAGCAGCCGTTTCAAAGGAAAGAAGAACACGGTATCCGGGCGTATGCTCCGCATCGTTTTCATCTTCTGTCATGGAAGACCTGCCTTTGAACAGATAGTTGATCAGATCGAGGCAAGGGCCTGTCATGAAGGTGGTGAATAAGGCCATAATGACCAGCATGGCAAACAGCTCCGGCCCGAGGACTCCGAGATCGTATCCGATGTTGAGTACGATGAGTTCGGTAAGCCCTCTGGTATTCATCAGAGCACCGATGGTAAGGCTGTCTTTCCAGCTGATCTTCAGGAATCTTGCGGTAAGGGCGCTTCCTACAAATTTTCCGGTAACGGCCGTCAGGATAATGAAGCCGCCGATTTTCCAGAGATGAGGGTCATTCAGCAATCCGATCTGGGTTCTTAATCCGGTAAAGACAAAGAATAACGGAAGGAGGAGGACCAGCGCCACATCTTCCACTTTTTCAATGAACAGGTTTCTGAATTTAATATTTTCCGGCATGATGGCTCCTGCCATAAACGCTCCGAACAGTGCATGGATCCCTATGACTTCCGTAGCATAGGAAGAGATAATCAGGATAAGGAAAAATACGGCTACCAGTGATTTGCTGATGAATCCCTTTCCTTTCTGGGCTTCGGCAATCCGGTTCAGGAACGGCCGTACCGCCTTGATCATAATAAAAACATACAGAATGGCCATCAGAATAACGAATATGGAACCTGAAAAAGACCCGGCCTTTACAATGGCAATAACAGCAGCCAGAATGCACCATGCCGTAATGTCATCGGCGGCGGCGCAGGTGATGACCACGGTTCCTATTTTGGTTTTATGCAGGTTGCGTTCCTGGACAATCCTTGCCAGTACGGGAAATGCCGTGATGCTCATGGCAATGGCAATAAAGAGGGCAAAGGAGCTGAACTGAATGCCGTCCGGTGCAAATTCCCTGTAAATAAAATAGGAAAGGCCAACCCCCAGGGCAAAGGGAAAAATAATGCTGGCATGGCTGATGACTACGGCATCATGCGCCCGTTTCCGAAGTACGCTGAGGTCCAGTTCCATGCCGACGATGTACATAAAAAGGATAAGGCCGATCTGGCTTAAAAACTGCAGGTTCGGCAGGGATTCTTTAGGGAAGATAAAGGCCGAAAGCTCCGGGAAGTACAGTCCGAAAAGAGACGGGCCGAGAACAATCCCGGCAATCATCTCACCGATGACGGAAGGCTGTTTCAGCTTTATACAGATCCATCCGAACAGCTTGGCCACCATAATGATGGTGACAATCTGGGCCAGTAGCAAAGCCAGCGGATGATGAAGGTTGGTAAGAAAAGAATCGGTGAAGTTTTCCCACATCGTAGATCCGGTGGTTTTCGGAAGGGCAATGTTTTCCCCGGTTTCCAGTGTCTTCCCTTCTACAAAAAACCAGTACATCAGCCCTGAAAAAAATGCAATGGTGCTGATGTAAAAAATAATGCTTTTGTATTTTCCCAATCTCATAATTCCTTTTGTTGATGTGCAAATTTCTTAAGAATTTATGGATACCGGAATGCCTGTTTCACAAAATGTAATCAAGACTTTGAAAAATGTAATGAAATCTGGAGGGGTTTTCTGTAAAAGGTGCTGTATAATGCTGTTCGTCTAGTTTTTAAAAGTTAGCTCTCACGGATTTTAAATCCGCGGGATCAAATCCGCGAGATCACTTCCGTGAGAGCATATGCTGCTCATTTGCCAAATTTTTCCATCAGGGCACTTCTGTAAGCATCACCGATCTGCAGCTTTAGAAATCCTTCATTGTCCGCAGGGAGCGTCGTAATGAGTTCCTGGGTTGAAAATACCTTGACAAACGGCAGGGCAATGATTTCCTTTTTATTGACCTGAGCGAAATTTTTTGACGGAAGCATCTCAAGGAGACTCTTAAAATTGAGGTTCTTGAGTACAATGGTGCTGCCGTCGGTAAGCAATGCTTCCTTGTCACGGCTGTCGATTTCAGAGGTCCTGATATAGGCTATCCGGTCGGTAAAAAGTACCGTCCTGCCGATATTGGTATTCCACTCGATAAAATCATTCGGCCCCGGGTTTCCGAGAACGTCCTTTGCTTTTTCAAAAGCCTGCAGAAGCCTTTCTTTTTTAATCGGTTTCCGTACGTAATCCAGGACATTGAGGTCAAACGCTTCAGCGGCATATTCTTTATAAGCCGTAGTGAAAATGATTTTTTTGGAGCCTGAGATCCGTTCGGCTACCTGCAGCCCGCTGATTCCGGGCATCTCGATGTCCAGGATGCAGACGTTGCAGTCAATATCTCCGATTTCATGCAGGAAAAGTCTGGGATCATTATATGCCTTTATTACTTCCACATCTTCCATTTCTTCGCAAAGAAGCTTCAGATAGCTGATCGCCAGCAGTTCATCGTCAAGAATAACGCATTTTATCATAAAATTCACCAAGATTAATGGTTAGTTCTGCTGTAAAGATACCGTTTTTTGAATGTTTCTGAAGCGTGTAAGCGGTACCATAGATCATTTTCAGCCGCTGGTCCAGTGACTGGCTTCCGAATCCGCTTTTTTCTTTTTCCAGCATATTTTTCACAGAAGCTTTATTGCTGACCTTCATTACAAAAATTCCGCTTTCCAGTTCGAGCTGAATGGAAATGAAAGAATCCTGTGCCAGGAAATCAGTATGCTTGAAAGCATTTTCAATCAGGTCAACCGACAGTAGGGGAGCAAATATTTTTTCTTCATACAGCTCGTCTGAGGTATTGATTTTGGATCTGATCCTGAAATCAAACAGTGGATTGATCTTTATTTTATTGATTTCAATAAGGCTCAGGGCAAAATTCAGTTCTTCTTTCGGGCTGACGAATTTATTATTGCTTTCATAGAGAATGTAGTCCAGCACATTAGCCAGCTTATCCAGCGACATATAGGTATGGTAAGCATGCGACTGGACGGAATTCAGGATGTTTTTGAACAGGTGCGGGTTGAGCTTGGTGCCGATATGCTCCAGCTGTACTTCATTCAGCCGCTGTTCTACCAGCTTATGGGCTGAGGTAAGCCGGATATTTTTCCTGCTGAGGCTGCGGTTGCGTGTAAACAGGAAGAGGCTTACGGTTATCAGCAGGAAAACAGCAAACACACAGGTGAAAATCAGGTAATCCTGAATCATGTAGTAATTTCCTTCCATGGAGGTTTTTAATTGATGATCTCACGGATCTGACGGATTATAAATCCGCAAGATCAATCCGCGAGATCAATCTGCACAAGTTTATCTCAGTTTCTTCAAAGAATTAAGCACAGCCTTTTCCTCACACTTCTCAAAGGTGATTTCATAAATGGGCTGGGTTTCCGGATAGATGCGAAGGTAATCCGGGCAAGGTTTTTTCTGGGCATGGCTCCTGTCGAAATCGATTTTGCCTTTGGTAATGATGCTGTCCCTCAGGAATTTTTCATTGATTTTCAGTTGGGCCATTTCCGCTTTGAACGGCCCGGAATAGGTGAAAT
>JAKOOI010000448.1 GCA_022701475.1 Weeksellaceae bacterium | reverse complement strand
ATTTCTGAAGGTTTTTTTGTAACCGGATTTTTCACTTCGGGCTTTTTTATTATTTTTACGGGATGAGTAATTTTATAGATTTCAATTCGGCCAGGAAACTTCATGAGATGCAGCAGAGTCAGAACCGCGTTAATGAACTGTTTCAGATCCGGTATCCTGTTATCCAGGCGGGGATGATCTGGCATTCCGGATGGAAGCTGGCGTCTGCGGTTTCCAATTGCGGCGGATTAGGACTGATCGGGGCGGGAAGCATGTACCCTGATGTACTGCGGGAAAACATCCGTAAATGCAGACAGGCTACGGATAAGCCTTTTGGCGTGAATATTCCGATGCTGTACCCTGATCTTGATGAAGTTATCGGGATTATTCTTGAGGAAGGGGTGAAAATTGTTTTCACATCCGCCGGGAATCCGAAAACCTATACTGAACCCCTCCGGAAAGAAGGGCTGAAAGTGGCCCACGTAGTGTCATCGACCAAATTTGCCGTCAAATGTGAAGATGCCGGAGTGGATGCTATTGTAGCGGAAGGCTTTGAAGCCGGTGGTCACAACGGCAGGGATGAAACCACTACCTTCTGCCTGATCCCTAACGTACGTAAGCATATTTCCAGACCGCTGATCGCTGCCGGCGGAATTGCCCTGGGCTCCCAGATGAAGGCTGCCATGATCCTCGGGGCAGACGGCGTACAGATAGGCTCCCGTTTTGCCGCCACCACCGAGGCCAGTGCCCACGATACCTGGAAACAGAAGATCACCCAGCTTCAGGAAGGTGATACCCATCTTACCCTGAAAGAACTGGCACCGGTGAGGATGGTGAAAAATAAATTCTTCAGCGAACTGGAAGAAATCTACAGCACCGGAAGAAACAAAGAATCCCTGATCGCCTCATTGGGACGGGCAAGGGCAAAACGCGGGATGTTTGAAGGCGATATGGAGGAAGGGGAACTGGAAATCGGGCAGGTATCGGCACTGATTGATGATGTACTTCCCGTAGAAACCGTTTTCCGGCAGCTGCTGAAAGAATTTGAAGAAGTGAAAATGCCTTCTTTCTGAAACTGATCCCGGATGACCGAAAGAATCATTGAGATCACAGGGAAAAAGCTGTATACCGCCGGCATACATTCATTCGGCAACAGGCCTACGCTCGTATTCCTGCACGATTCATTGGGCTGTACACAGCTCTGGAGGGATTTTCCGGAAAGGCTCTCTGCTGCTGCCCGATGCAATGTCCTGTTGTATGACCGCCTGGGATATGGCCAATCCTTTCCGATGGCTTCCTATGTGAGAAATACGGATTATATGGAAAAAGAAGCCGACCTGCTGAATGACCTGCTGGATGCCCTTTCCATACACGATGCCGTTCTCTTCGGACACAGTGACGGAGGAACCATTGCCCTGATAATGGCCGCAAAATATCCTGAAAAGGTAAGGGCGGTCATTTGTGAAGCCGGCCATATTTTTGTCGAGGATATTACGGTAAAAGGCGTTTCGGAAGCTTTACATGCCTACCGCACTACCGATCTTCCTGAAAGGCTGAAAAAGTACCATGGAGACAAAGTGGGGATGATGGTTAAAGCCTGGACGGAAATCTGGCTCAGCAGCCGGTTCAGGAGCTGGAATATTGAGGGACAGCTGTCAAAGATTGAGGCACCGCTGTTATTCATCCAGGGCGAAAAAGATGAATACGGAACTTTGGATCAGCTGGAAAAAACCGTTTCCCGGGTCAGCGGGATTTCAGAGAAACTGATTATTCCCGGCGTCGGGCATACGCCGCATAAAGAAGTCCCGGAGCTCATACTGGAAAAAACCTGCGGGTTTATCCACAGCGTTATGGATATGGGACCTGTTTAAGCGAAATATAGTCTTGCTTACAGCAGCTCAGATTCAGCCATAAGGTTTTCCCTCGCCTTCACCTCGTATCTCCGCCTGAATTCTTCTGTTTTAAAAATGTGTTCGGAAGCTAAGAAATGCTGCAATACCTTTTTTCTGCCGGGCCTGTAGAGGAAATCCGGATAGATGGCATACTCTTTCCGTATCTGTCTGGTGTATTCTGTATAGGTTTGCGTACTTTTCCCAAGAACGGAAAGGTCGGCATCCAGAAGGTAATCGGTATCCCTATCTCCGGACGGATGATGTAACTTTGTTGCCAGGATCTGATCTGAGACTTTCCGGAGGATATCCGCATCAGCACAGAGTTTTCCAAGCCGTGATAAGGCAAATGCTGCACTTTTCTCTTCATTGGATTTTGAAGTGGCGTCATAGATGACATCATGGTAAAAAACGGAGAAAGAAACAGCTGTAGGGTTCCTGACCTTCTCTTTTACCGAATCCAGTTCAATAAAAAGGTGCTCAAGGTGATGCAGGTTGTGGTAATGCCTTCCTTTTTCGGAATATTTTTCCTCGATTTCAGACCACAGACTGTCAATAAGGGCTGCTTTATCTGTAAAACGGCTGCAGGTGTCCGTAAAACGCTGTTGTAAATCCATACTACCAAGATATAAAAAAAGGAACCTTAAAAAGTTCCTTTGCTTGCATCAATTGTCTGTTTCAGCTCAGCCCAGCCTCCGCCGTTATACCCTTCTTTAAGGCCCTGGGCATTGAGGTATTCCAGTGCTTTCCCGCTTCTGTTCCCGCTTCTGCAGAACAGGACTACCGGTTGGTCAATGGATAAAATTTCATCCTTGCGGTCTTCCACTTCACCCAGCGGAATATTTTTGGCACCTTCTATATGGCCGTCCATTTCAAGCTCCATGGGCTCACGGACGTCGATCAACTGATAATTTCCTGATGTTAAGATTTCTGATAAAGACATAAATTTTGCTTTTATTAAAATACCTAACGAAAATACGGAAAATTTTAATCATAATCCATATATGCTTTCTTATTTTGTTTAGAACACCGTATATCCCAACACCAGAGAATAGGTCTGGTATTTGGAGGTCCAGTTCGCGTAGTTCAGCAT
>JAKOOI010000445.1 GCA_022701475.1 Weeksellaceae bacterium | reverse complement strand
ATGCTACATGTTACAAATCTGTATCTATTCCGTAATTTACTATTATATAATTCTGCTGAATTATTTGAGCTGTGAAGTGAATAAAAGACAGATACTGGCGGTCCATCATGCGTTTCTATAAAAGCTACATCCCGGGTGCTTGGGAAAGTCATAAAATCATTGGCCGCAAGATTTTCTTCTTTGGCTTTATATAATTGAATAGGACAATAATAAAATCTTTTATACTCACTATTCTGCCCATTTTCAGAATGGGTTACTGATTTCAATCGTAGCCCAAAATCATCAACGGGATCTTTATGACTATATGAAAATGCTAACTCGGCTACCCCCCAAGGTTTAAACGAAATAATATATTTCTTATCCTTATGTAAAGAGAAATATCCCGTAGTGGAATCACTTGGTGCATAACCATAGTACTTGAAATCTGAGTGAATCAGCTGATTAGTATCTAAATCGCGTACCTCAAAACTTGCTATATTCATATGGTTTTGGCTTTGAGGTCCTGAATAGGTTTTCAGCATGTAATTGATATGCTGATCAGATTGAAGATTTTCAATAATTTTTGTAGTAGTTCCTCCTAGTAGAGGAAGAGGAAAGACTTCATCAGGCATTGATACGTCTGTATGAAATAAAGCTTTGGATTTTGGAGATTCGTAATCAAATTTAGTTTTCCCTCCTGTAGGATAAATAACTTCTGTAAGTACACCTTTTGTCGCATAAAAGAAGTCAGGTCTACGATCACCCAATAATGACAATGTGTATTGATTGTATGAGGCGCTTGGCGGGGTGGGAGTATTATAAAAACCAGCCAACAGAGATGCATTTCCTTTGCCATTGAAGAAACCAAACATATCCTGACTATAGGATAACCTCGCGGGTAATCCCAAAGGATCGTCATAGCTGAACTGATATTTTTTTTCAAACGTATTTTTATCGTAAAATCCTATCTGCCTGAGATAAAATCTTTCAACAGGCTGCCTGATCTCAGGATTTTCAAAAAGATAATCAAACAATATCTTCCTGAAGACCACATGGTTTACACGATATTCAATTGCTGTAAGGTATTTTTTAAAGTCTGAATCTGTTCGGTCAGAATATATGAAATTAATAATGTCCGAGTTTTCACTATTGCTGATTGACTTTATTCTCTTTTTATTTCTTGTATAATGTGTTTGCGTATTTAATCGAAGTGTCGGTTCAATATTTGGCATAGTACCACTATTTATTACGATAGTACATAAATATAGAGAATGAATTTCACTAATTTTATTAACCGTAAGTAATGCTTCTTCATAAGAAAAACTAATTTTTTCTCCAGTTAAAGATTGAATTTCTTTTAAAAAAAAAGAAGTTACTGCATAATCGCCCGGTGGATTGGCAGGCATTGCTTTTGAAGCAGTAGTTTCCCAGAAATCTATGCTTCCGCCAAATGTATATTTTATTCCGTTGTTTGTCGTTATTTCAAAACCTGTAAATTTCCTGTTATTGGTTTCTCCATTGGGAAGAATATTCTTTATTTTAACATCATCATCATTTTTCAGAAAAACAGGCAGGAAATTCTCATTTAAATAGAAAGCACCTGATATGTTTCCGAATCTGAATTCAAAGATATCACGCTCCGTATCCATTTGAAAAGGAGTATAGCATGCTGATCGTATTTCTTCATCAGCAGCACAATCCGAAGTAGTTTTTTGGATTAGCTCTGCTTCACTTTTATTCATACGCATCGTGGACATTTCATCAATCAAGCCATTAACAGTTCTCGTAACAACCCCTCCTGTATTGAGTATCCAAGTCATTCCGGAATCATTAGGTAAATCATCAACTTTCACTCCAGCACCACTATATAAGATGCTGATATCCGTACTCAATTTATCCGCTTTATAATTAAATAATGGAATATTTACATACGCTGATCCCGTATGCTCATTTTCAGAGACAACGTTTGTTGCCTTGATGAATGAAAATGACTGCGGGCTTGGAGGAATAAATCCTGATTGTGAAAATATCAGCACAGAATAAAGAAATACCGAAATCAACAATAGATTAAATTTTATTTTCTTCATGGTTATTATATTTATTTTTTTATAAGTTTCGCACTTGCTCTCTTCCCGCCTTCCATCTTCACACTTACCAGGTAAGCGCCCTGCACCAGCTGCTGCGTATTGATCTTGGTTATTTTATTTTTCGTTTTGATGCTCTGAAGCTGTCTTCCGCCCATATCATATACGGTGATCTCCGCCTCAAACATTCCTTCTCTCAAACCCTCAAACCCGAGTTCTACGTAAGCGTAATCACTCACCGGATTCGGATAAATCTTGATCTCCTGCCTTTCGATCAACTGATCGATCTGGCTGTCTCCCAGTTTTATGATCTTCCAGTTCTCTTTTCCGAGCTCCTCGGCGCTCGTGCCGGCCAGGATGATCGAGCCGTCGCGGTTCAGCTTAATGTCCGAAAGACGCTCTTCCCTTTGGCTGGATTTTCCTTTGACGTGCTTTCTCCACTGTTCATTACCATTAGGGTCCAGGTACAGCATCCAGAACTTTTCATCATCCGCTTCTGCCCTTCCCTCGGATTGCGTATAGCCGCCCAGAAGTATCCCTTTCGAGGTCTTATCATCCGCGCTGTGCAGCACGCTCATGCCCATCAGCACATCCCGGTTTTTGAAGCTGTAGGACTTCTGCCAGATTGCGTCTCCTCTTTCCGTTAAAGAGATCAGCCACACATCAGTGCCTTCTTCGATTCCTACCGTCTTATTCCCGGATCTCTCCGATCTCGATTCTCCTCCGATTAAGTATCCTGTGGAAGTCAGGGCCAGGGTCCTGGGATGGTCATCTCCGGTTCCCCCGAAGCTTTTTTCCCATTCTACCTTCCCGTCTTTTGAAAGCTTGATGATCCAATAATCGCCTTCTCCATAATGGCTGCTGGCTTTTGGCTGATGGCTGATGGCTACTGATGCGTTTACAGACGACTGTCCACCTCCGATACCGGGCTTTGCGTTTGCCGGCAGAGCTTCGCTTCTGGAGTACACACTGAGTAAAGCACCGCCGTCCCGGGTAGGGATCATCTTTTCCACTTCATCCAGGCCTTTTCCGCCCAGGATCAGCTGCGAGATTTCTTTCCCGTTTTTATCCAGCCTTACGATCAGGACATCTTTGGATCCGTAGCCTTTTTCCGTATTCTGGGTGTTGCCGGCTACGAAAAAGCCGAGATCAGTTGCTTGGATTACCGCCCTGGCCTCTTCATCCCCAGCCGAGCCAATCGTTTTCTGCCAGATTTCTTCCCCTTCTTCGTTCAGTCGTATGAGCCAAAAATCACTGCCTCCTTTGGAATCTTCCTTCTTATCCAGGCCCTTCCATGAGTAACTGGTTCCGGCGGCTAAAAATCCGCCTTCCTGCGTGGCCACGGTGGCTGATAAAAAATCATGATTTTTCCCCGGCAAAGAATTTTTCCCAAGTTTGTTCACCCTGTTGGTTCAGCTTTACCAGATGAAAATCGTAGCCGTTATTTTGCTGACTGTCTGAAGAAATCTTGTCTGGACGAATGCTGCTGCCCGAAATCAGGTATTGCCCGTCAATGGTGGTGGTCACCTGGCTTAAGAAGTCCTGCGTAGATGATCTGATGTCCCTCTGCCAAAGGGTTTCCTGGGCAGAAATACTCAGGATTGTGCCCAGGAAAAGGGCACCGGTGTAGAATTTTTTCATTCCCGTAATATTTAAGTTTTGATTATTAATTATTTAATGCCGCGAAGATATTCTTTTTACTTCACCTGTCAAAGAAATAGATATCTATTTACATCTATATTGTATTCTTATCGTTCTGATGCAAATGTATATGGCTAATGCGACAAAACTTGTCGTATTTTATTTTTTATCAAAAAAAACGTTAATCTCTAAATAGCACCGTTTTATTCTTATAGAACACACTTTTAATGAAGACTGTTTTAAATATGATTTACTAAGAGCAGTAAGTTCGACTAAAGCAGTTCATAGAACCGAAATATCACGAACCTTCCCAAAAACAAAAAACCCCACCATTTCTGATGAGGTCATATCTTAAATTCAAATCAAGGAATTATCCTTGTTTTCTGTGGGTGCTTTTCGGAGCGGCTTTGGCTGCGGAAGTGGCTTTTACTTTCGGAGCGGCAGGCTTTTCTGCTTTTGGAGCGGCTTTTTTAGGAGCGTCTTTTTCCAGGCTTACTTCTTCCGTTTGAGCCGGTTCCCCTTCCAGGGTTTCAGGTTCTGCCTTTACAAAGCTTTCCGGCGTGATGTATCCTGCTTTCTGAAGGATGTTGTACCATTGGGCCAGTTTCTTGATATCGGAGGCATAT
>JAKOOI010000440.1 GCA_022701475.1 Weeksellaceae bacterium | reverse complement strand
CAATCTTATTTTTCCTTTTTTAAATGACCGCCTTTACGTCTGCTCCGGTCATCCCTGTTTTCAATATTGTAAAGATAGAGCGTCGCTTCCGGAAAGACCGGCCAGCTTCTGCGTGAAAACTGCCATTCTCATTTTTCCTTTTTTTAAATGACTGCCTTTGCGTCTGCTCCGGTCATCCCTGTTTTCAATATTGTAAAGATAGAGCGTCGCTTCCGGAAAGACCGGCCAGCTTCTGCGTGAAAACTGCCAGCCAGAATTAATTCCCGGATCTTTGTGAAAAAGATTCCACAAAGTACATTTTAAGTTCTCCTTTTCCTTTCGCCTGTATAATTCCGCGATATTCGAAGCTGAAGCATGCTTCATTTTTTATGAGCTGATACAGGGATTCGCTGATGTTAACCCTTCCTACGATGCCGTTGCTTTCTATCCTGCTTGCTGTGTTCACCGTGTCGCCCCAGACATCGTACTGGAATTTTTTCACCCCGACAATCCCTGCTACGATAGGCCCGGCATGAATCCCCAGACGCATTTCGAAAGCAGGCTTTTCGGTTTCCTTATTTTCATTTTTCCGCTTTTCCATAAAGTCCTGCATTTCCAGTCCTGCCAAAACAATATTTTTCAGCGAATCCTGATCAGGTTTCGGAATTCCTCCTGCAGCCATATAAGAATCGCCTATGGTCTTTATTTTTTCGATCTTATACTTCTCTGAAATCAGGTCAAATGCTTTAAAGCAGATATTGATCTCTTCTACCAGGCTTTTGGGTGACATTCTTTCGGCAGTCTGGGTAAACGATTTGAAATCGGTGAAAAGGATAGACACCAGATTGAAATCCCGTGCATTCACGCTTCCCTTCAGTTTCAGTTCCTCTGCAATTTCTTCCGGAAGAATATTGAGCAGAAGTTCCTCAGAACGGTCTTTTTCGATTTTCAGGGCCTCCCGGGATTTTTTGACAAAATTGAGCCTGTTCCACAATCCTGCGGCAAGAATAAGGATGAAAAACAGCGAAACGATAATTGCGTTTCGCTGCTTCTCTTTTTTCTGCATTTCCTCATTATGCTTTATCTTAATGACGTGCTCTTTTTTCACATTGGCTATGCTATCCGTAAGCTGCTGTTTCTGAAACTCCATATTCATCATTCTGTTGGACGTTTCTTTTGAATTGAGGCTGTCTTCATAAACAGTAGACTGTTCAAAGAAGTCCAGTGCATTTCTATCGTTTCCCAGTCCTTTATAGGCCTGATACAGGCAGTCGCAGGCATCTTTTTTTAATGAGAGCGATCCGATTTTCCGTGCAATGGAAAAGCCGCTTCCGCATATGGCAGCCGCTTCTTTACTTTTTCCCTGTTTCCTGTAGATATTGCCCAGGGCAATCTGAGACTCCCCGACATACTGCTGGCTGTTCATTTCTTCTGCCAGCCGCAGTGCGTTATTAAAATGATCCAAAGCATGAGAGTAGTCTGACTGTTCATAAAATAAAGTTCCCAGGCTGCTTGTAACTTCCATTATGATCTGCTTGTCATTTTCCTTATTGGCTATCTGAAGAGCCTGACTGAGGTTTTTATGGGCGAGACTGAAGTTCTTAAGCTTGATCTGAATAGATCCCGTAGAATTCAAATTCTGGGCAATCGCCTTTATATTATTTAGTTTTTTATAGACCTCATAGGCTTTTCCGTAATACTGCAGGGCACTCCTGTAGTCTTCAAGCCTCGAATAGATGCCTCCGATATTCTGGGTGGTTATAGCAATAGTCTTCGGATCCCTGATTTCTTTCTGGATCTTCAGCACTTTCTGATAACAGCTTAAAGCCTGCGGGAATCTTCCCAGATAGTAATAGGTACCGCCCATATTATTCGTTACCGAAGATATGCCCAGGTTATAACCGGTCTTTTTATATTCAGAAATGCTTTTCTCAAAATAGGAAAGTGATTTCATATAATCTCCCTGGAAAGAGTAGGAAATGGCTAAATAACTGTAGCAGTCGCCAGCCTTTTTAAAATCTTTCTTTTGATAATAACCGCTGAGGCTTCTGTTAAAATACATTACCGATTCCGCAAAATTCCCTTCTTCCTGATATCGTATTCCGATATCCAGAAGGCTGTCTGCCGTATTTTTGGTTTTACCGGAAAGATGCGGGTTGTCTTTACGGGGCTGGGAATAGGTTCCGGCCCAGTTTCCCATACATAAAAGACATACAAATAACAGATACTTATAATTTATCATCAGGAATTTTGTTTTAGGAATCGGGAATAATCGGACAGCTTCCGGCAACCGGGAAGCAGTACATTACGGTGCGTCTCCGTTAAAAAACAAATCGTATACAACTCCCGGATCAGGAGCTATATACGATGTACAGGATCTGTCAACATTTAGTTTCCGCCAAAAATACTACCATCTGAATTGATCGGTTTTATGTAAATCGGCGGGTCCCCGGCAGTACCTCCGGATATAATGTCGAGCTGATCCTCATCCAATTCCATATCTTCAGTATCGATCTCAGCCGGAATGTTTACGAAAATCGTGGAAGAATCGGTCTGATCCACAAATGCCAGATTCTTCCCATCCGGCAACTGAATTGGCCGGCCCAGGAAGGCCTCCATTACAGCAACGGGATTCTGGATCAAGCTGCTTTTAAATACGGGATCTTTCCATGCCTTTTTTACAACAGACTGTAAAATTTCTTGGTCGTTTTGTACATTCATAAATTCATTTTTATTGTTAATTGGGATTTATTCATACTTCATTTACATTTAGATGAGCTACCTTATCCTGCAAATCATGATTGCATGCAGAATTGAATACAAATAAAAATCTGCCCTGAAGGCTACCATCTGCCAGAGCATGCTGAAACGTACTACGCAAAATCAGTTACATCATCTAAAGATAACAGGCTCTTAATAGGACATTGTAAAAATATCCTGTTTTTCCGCGATAGAACTGACAAAAAAGCCGACAAACAGAGTCTTTGTAAATAACACTACCGGCACCCCGCGGGATAACCGCCGCCGTACCGTAAATGCCTTGCTGCTAAAATATACTGAATAGGCAGGGGAAGCAGGGCCTGCTGAAATTGCAGACCGGAATCATCATCACAGGCAAAATACCATTCTGCAGATGCATTGCAACAGGATGAAATAAAATGTAACGGCTAACGGACCAGGCCCGGGCGGGCTGACTAAAGATCACCGGGTGATTTTTTGCTTAATTCATATCATGGCAGGCACTGCACTTTTTCCGGAAGCCAAATAAATCATATCTTCGCAAAAATAAATCATTTTCGACAGGTCTCAGTCTGTACCAATTTTTCGTCAGACTGCAGGCACCAGGGACAATGAATGAAACCTGCTTTTACGATATCATAAATATTCTAACATTTTTATCAAAGACTCATGAAACTTATCACTTACAACGTCAACGGAATCCGCGCCGCCTTTACCAAAGATTTCTTAGGATGGCTGAAGACGGCAGACCCCGATGTGATCTGTATCCAGGAAAGCAAAGCCGGAAACGATCAGATCGATATCGAAAGTCTTGAAAAACTGGGCTATCACAGCTACTGGCATTCAGCAGTGAGAAAAGGATACAGCGGTGTGGGCATTGCTTCGAAAATAAAGCCCCGTCATGTGGAATTCGGTTGCGGTATTGAAAGCTATGATTGCGAAGGAAGGATTATCCGGGCGGATTTTGATGGTTTTTCAGCCATTTCCGTCTATGTGCCTTCCGCTTCCAATATCGAGAGGCTGGAGTTTAAAATGGAATTCTGCCGCGATTTCCTGGAGTATATTAAAAATCTGAAAAAAGAAGTACCGAACCTTATTATTTCAGGGGATTTCAATATCTGCCATGAAGCGGTTGATATCCATGATCCGGTACGGCTGAAAAATGTCTCAGGATTCCTGCCCATGGAAAGGGAATGGATGACGGATTTCATCAATGAATGTGAGCTGATCGACAGTTTCCGCTACTTTAATAATGAGCCTGACCATTATACCTGGTGGAGCTACCGGCAGAATGCCCGAGCCAAGAACAAGGGATGGAGACTGGATTATAATTTTACATCATACAGCCTGAAAGACCGGCTGTCCAGGGCTGTTATTCTTAAAGAAGCAGCCCATTCGGACCATTGCCCCGCACTTGTGGAACTTGACCTTTAAAAATAGAAAGAGCCAGCAATATGCTGGCTTTATGTATTTCAGATGGTACCGGAAAATCAATTGACTACTTCATATTCCACCGGAATGGTTCCGCTCCCGGGCGCCCCGATTTCATCGAAAGCTGCTTTGGACATATCCAGCGCTCTTGATGAGTGGTAAGGTCCCCTGTCATTAATTTTTACAATGACTTCTTTACCGTTTTTCAGATTGGTTACCCTGATATGGGTTCCGAAAGGAAGTGTCCTGTTGGCTGCTGTGAACTTTGCATTGCTGAAAATTTCACCGCTGGCTGTCTTTTTACCGTTGAATTTATTATGATAATAAGATGCATAGCTTGTTTTTATGGCTTCAGCGGTATTGTTTTTGAAAGAATAAATGCCGAAGGCTGAAATGATCATTATGAGTAGAAGAATATATCTTTTTATCATGTTGAATATTTAAAAATTTTTGACCGGACAAATGTATCAGGAAACTTTAATCCCACCTATTTTATATGTTAACACGAGTTAATAAAAACTTAATTTTTTGTTAAATCCAATTATAAACATATGATTATCAAATGACTAAACAATACCGTTAAAAAAAGTTAAATTAAAGGCATAAAAGTTAATAAAATTAACAAATTACTGAAAAATATTGTTTTCCTGAAAAAATTAATCATTGATAATCAGAGACTTATAAAATAGCAAATGATTAGAAATCACGCATTTGTACATCATAAAAAATTTCATTTGTTAAAATGTAAAGAAGTAATACTTTCTGCATTAATATGGCTATCAGGACTCTTCAGGCATTCCATCGCCATATCTGAAATGAAATAAATTAAGATTTATAATCATTCAGAATTACCAAATACATATCTGTGCAGCAATATATTGAAAGTCAATAAAAAAAAACCGGTGAAATAATCACCGGTTTTATGTTTACAGTATGAATATGATGCTAAATCAGTTCTCCATAGAGATCGAATTCCTCTGCAGAAGTAATTCGTACATGGGCAAAATCGCCGATCGAGATATAGGTATCTTCTGCGGACACCAATACGGTATTGTCTACATCCGGGGAATCATATTCTGTTCTTCCGACAAAATAATTCCGTTCCTTACGGTCGAAAACACATTTAAAGGTACGCCCGATTTTTTCCTGGTTTTTCTCCCACGAAATCTGCGACTGCAGCTCCATGATTTCCTCAACCCTTGCTTCCTTCACTTCCTGTGGAATATCGTCTTCCAGGACATACGCTCCGGTATTTTCTTCATGGGAATAGGTAAAACATCCCAGACGGTCAAATTTCTGTTCTTTTACCCAGTCTTTGAGTTCCTGAAAAATTTCTTCGGTCTCACCGGGATAGCCTACGATAAGAGTCGTACGGATGGCCATATCCGGCACTTTTTCCCTGAATTTAGCCAGCAGCGCATCGGTCTTTTCATGGGTAGTTCCTCTCTTCATGGATTTCAGCAGTTCCGAATTGATGTGCTGTAAAGGGATATCAATGTAATTGCAGACTTTCGGCTCTTCCCTGATGATATCCAGGACATCTTCCGGGAAACCGCTCGGGAAAGCATAGTGCAGGCGGATCCATTCAATTCCTTCTACTTTCACCAGTTCTTTCAGCAAATCGCCGAGGGCACGTCTTTTATAAATATCCAGTCCGTAGTACGTAAGGTCCTGGGCAATAAGGATCAGTTCCTTGGTGCCTTTTTTTGCCAGCTTCTGTGCTTCCGTCACCAGTTTCTCGATGGGAGTGGACAGGTGCCCGCCTCTCATCAGCGGGATGGCACAGAAAGAACAGGGCCTGTCGCAGCCTTCAGAGATTTTAAGGTAGGCATAATGCTTAGGCGTGGTGGTTAATCTTTCTCCTACCAGCTCATGCTTGTAATCTGCGCCCAGATGTTTTAGTAAAACGGGAAGATCCCTGGTTCCGAAATATTGGTCCACATCCGGGATTTCGCGAATGAGATCCGGCTTATATCTTTCGGACAAACAGCCGGTAACGAAAACTTTTTCCACCTCACCCCTGTTTTTGGCTTCCACATAGTCAAGAATCGTGTTGATGGATTCTTCTTTGGCATTATCGATGAATCCGCAGGTATTAATGACTACAATATCGCCCCTGTCTTCATGTACCACTTCTTTGCCGTTGGCTTTCAGCTGACTCATGAGGACTTCGGAATCGTATACATTCTTGGAACAGCCAAGGGTTACTACATTGATTTTCTTTTTACCTACAGATTTTGTGCGCATCTTTTTGATTTTGAGTCTGCAAAGATACAAAATATCGGAGAGTATGGATTAAAAAATAAAAGCCACTTTAATAAAGTGACTTTCAATGCGGTATTTTAAAAATTCTTTTCTTTGAAACCCGGTGCGTTTTCATCTTTTTCGGAGAGTACGGCATCACCGTCAGCAATTTTCCAGTCGATATTCAGATCCGGGTCGTTGTATTTTACGCTGCCTTCCGCTTCTTTACTGTAGAAATTATCACACTTATAAGCAAATACGGCCGTTTCGCTGAGTACGGAAAACCCGTGTCCGAAGCCTCTCGGAATATACAGCTGGGTTTTGTTTTCCGCAGTCAGCTCAATTCCAAACCATTGCCCGAAAGTTGGGGAGTCTTCCCTGAGGTCCACTGCTACGTCCCATACTTTTCCTTCAAGGCAGGAAACCAGCTTGGCCTGTGCATGCTCACCTTTCTGGAGATGAAGGCCCCGAAGCACGCCGTACGAAGACTTTGAAATATTATCCTGAACGAAATGCCCGTTCATCCCGGTGAGTTCTTCAAACTTTTTTTCATTGAATTTTTCAAAAAAATACCCTCTTTCGTCTTCAAAAACGGTAGGTTCAATAATGTAGCAGTCTTTTAAAGGGGTTTCTTTTATTTTCATTGGTATAATTGATCTTTATTGTTATTTATTTAAAAAAAATTCTGAAAACGGTACGCATCAAAATTTTCATATCGCCTGAAAACGACATGTTCTCCAGGTAATGCAGGTTCATTTTTATCTTATCCGGAAATACCACTTCATCATTGTATTGCATGGGATTTTTCTGAGCTTTCAGAATTTCCTCTTCATTGCTGTATTTGATACTGGCTTCGGAGGTAATCCCGGGTCTCAGCTGCAGCACGTTACGGTCTTTCCCGCTCAGCCGGTCATAATATCCTTCAACATCCGGACGGGGCCCTACAAAGCTCATATCCCCGCTCAGGATATTGAAGAGCTGCGGCAACTCATCCAGTTTGAACTTCCTAAGGAATGCTCCGGTTGCAGAGCATTTTGTGCCATCTTTCTTTATCGTCCTGAATTTATAAATGGTGAATGTTTTTCCGGACCGCCCTACCCTTTTCTGGAAGAATAATCCTCCGGAACGGGTATCGGCACCTGCAATAACAAGCAATAGAATCATCAGAGGCAACAGTACGGTAAGCAACATGATTGCCAGGATGCTGTCGAAAACAAATTTCCAATGCCTGTAATGATTCATTTTATGGCTTATTTTTCAAAGAAGCGGTTAACGGCTTCTGCAATTCTCTTTTTTTCCTCTTCCGTAAGATTGGATCCTGAAGGGAGGCAGAGACCATCACTGAATAATTTCTCAGAAATCCCATTTCCGTAAAAAGGCGCATTTTCAAAAACCGGCTGCAGGTGCATCGGCTTCCACAATGGCCTGGATTCTATGTTATCTTCAAGAAATGCCATTCTCAGCGCTTCCCTTGTTTTTCCGGTAACCTGAGGATTAACTACAATTGCAGAAAGCCAGTGATTGGAATAAAAAT
>JAKOOI010000254.1 GCA_022701475.1 Weeksellaceae bacterium | reverse complement strand
AAATTATCGAAAAGCTGGAAGAAAAAGCCAAGAACATTCCGGGAGCCAATATCGAATTCTTCCAGCCGCCGTCTATTCCGGGCTATGGTGCTGCCGGAGGTTTTGAACTCCGTCTGCTGGATAAGGCGGGAAGCGGCGACTACCAGAAAACGGAAAAGGTAAGCAATGACTTTGTGAACGAACTGAAAAAACGTCCGGAACTGGGCTCTGCGTTCACGTTCTATTCGGCAAGCTTCCCGCAGTATATGCTGAAGATCGATAATGACCTGGCCGAGCAGAAGGGCGTTACCATAGAAAAGGCGATGGACAACCTTTCCACACTGATCGGTTCCAACTACGAAACCAGCTTCATCCGTTTCGACAGGCCTTATAAGGTAATCGTACAGGCCGGGCCGCAATACCGTGCATTGCCAACGGACCTTCTGAAATTATATGTGAAAAACGATAAGGATGAAATGGTTCCGTATTCGGATTTCATGCACCTGGAGAAAGTGTACGGTTTGTCTGAGATTACCCGCCACAATATGTACAACTCCGCAGAGGTCAGCGGAACTCCTGCTCCGGGATACAGTTCCGGCCAGGCCATCGCAGCCATTAAGGAAGTGGCCGACAAAACGCTTCCGAGAGGTTTCGGGATCGACTGGGCGGGGATCTCAAAAGATGAGGTAAGCCGTGGAAATGAAGCCATCTTCATCTTCCTGGTGTGTCTGGGATTTGTTTACCTGATCCTGGCAGCCCAGTACGAAAGCTTTATCCTGCCGTTGCCGGTGATCCTGTCGCTGCCTACAGGGATTTTCGGGGCCTTCCTGTGCCTGAAATTATTAGGACTGGAAAATAACATCTATGCTCAGGTAGCCATGGTCATGCTGATCGGCCTTTTGGGTAAGAATGCCGTACTGATTGTGGAATTTGCCGTCCAGAAGAAAGCGGAAGAAGGTATTCCGGTAGCGCAGGCAGCGATTGAAGGTGCCGCCATCCGGTTCCGGCCGATCCTGATGACTTCATTTGCCTTCATTGCCGGATTGATTCCGCTGGTGCTGGCCACCGGGCCAGGAGCCATCGGTAACCGTACCATCGGTACAGCAGCAGCAGGGGGAATGCTTCTCGGAACTGTTTTCGGGCTGATGATCATTCCGGGACTCTACTACATCTTCGGAACCATCGCTGAAAAATCAAAGCTGGCGAGGTATGAAGAAGAAAACCCTCTAACCGAACAAACTGAACCGTACCAACACGATGACAAACATGAAGATTTATAATAAATATATAGCTGCCATCGCCTTATCGCTTGTTTTAACAGGCTGTAAGGCGCCGATGGCGACCGTTGTAAAAGATGAGGTGAAGGAAAATGTACCTCAGAATTTTAACCAGGAAGAGCAGGCCGATGCCAATGCCAACAGCGGAACAACTCCGTGGAGGCAGTTTTTCACCGATCCGAACCTGGTAGCCCTGATTGAAACTTCACTGAAGAACAACCAGGAACTCCTGATTACCTTACAGGAAATTGAGATCGCCAAAAGCGGCGTCCTGGCTAAAAAAGGAAGGCTGACCCCTACGGTATCTGCCGGAGGAGGTGCAGGAGTGAGAAAGGCAGGGCGTTACACCAGCGAGGGAGCCGGTGATGCTACCACCGATATCGAACCCGGCACTGCAATCCCTGATCCGCTGTTGAATTTCGGAGGCGGCTTAACGGCCAACTGGGAAATCGATATCTGGAAAAAACTCAGGACGGAAAAAGAATCAGCGGTGGCCCATTACCTGTCTACGGTAGAAGGGAAAAACTTTGTCCTTTCCAACCTGATCGAGGAAGTGGCGGATCATTATTACGAACTGCTTGCCCTGGACAACCAGCTGGACATTATCCAGCAGTACATCAAACTTCAGCAGAGAGCGCTTGAGATTTCTAAGATCCAGAAGGAAGCGGCGGCGGCTACCGAACTGGCGGTGAAAAAGTTTGAGGCGGAACTGGCCAAGTCAAAGGCTACCGAATATACCATCCGTCAGGAAATTACGGAAAAGGAAAACGAGATCAATGCCCTGTGCGGACGTTTCCCGCAGCCGATCGTAAGGACAAAGGAAAGCTTCATGTCAACCATGCCCCAAACCATCTCTACCGGAATCCCTTCCCAGCTGCTGGCAAACCGTCCGGATATCAAGCAGGCGGAACTGGAGCTGAAATCCGCAAAGCTGGATGTGGAAGCGGCAAGGAAAGAATTCTACCCTTCACTTGAGATATCAGCTACGCTTGGACTGGAAGCTTTTAAACCTTCCTATCTGGTAAAATTGCCGGAATCCATGGCGGCAAGCCTGGCCGGTGAACTGGCGGGCCCGCTGATCAACAAAAGCGCGATCAAAGCCAATTTCCAGACTGCAGATGCCAAACAGATCCGGGCACTGTACGAATATGATAAAACGATTCTGAATGCGTATCTCGATGTGGCGAACCTGATGTCGAAAATAAAGAATATCGACCAGTATTATCAGCTGAAGTCACAGGAGACAAAGTCATTGGAACAATCAATCGATATTGCGAACCAGCTGTTCCGGAATTCAAGAGCAGACTACCTGGAGGTTCTTCTGAACCAGAGGGATGCCCTGGATGCCAAAATGGAACTGGTGGAAGCAAAACAAAAACAGCTGAGCACAGTTGTTGATATTTATAAAAGCTTAGGCGGAGGCTGGAAGTGATTATAAATCCTTAATGTTTTAAAAAGAAAAGAGGCTTTCCCTGTGGATAGTCTCTTTTCGATTAAAACTGAAAACTTTAATAAAGCGGGCTCTTTAAAAACCCTTCTCAATGCACCTGCATGAAATGTAATCATGTCATCTGGTTTCCGGATGGTTATAAGTTGGTTAAGGTTGTTAGTTTTTTAGTTGCACTAATTCTGAAGAACCCTCTTTTCTGTTGGTCTGCCATAATCAGAAAGCGGACGATTCATCATCGAATCCATGTTTTTTTTCGGTTGTTAGTTTTTACCCTCTCGCTAGTCGTTTTTTTTGCATTTGATCTCTTATTATTGTTTCCTGCCGGTTTCCGCTTCCTGATGATTTCCTGTTGAGAAAATCTGTTCTGCTGAATCCTGAGTCCAAAATTATCACCTTAGGTTGGGATATAAAAATGGTTGTTGTCTTTATTTATAAATCAAGACGTCCTAATTCAGGAATCAGGCATGTTTAATAAGTTGATATTCAGTTTGTATTTTTGTAAAATAGAAATAATTCGATTCTGGTTATTAATTCATAATTCCTTGATAAAACCCGCTGTATTTTATGTAATTTTGGCGTCTATTAGTAATAGAATAATCATAGAGGTGATTAAAAATCTATTTTTTGTATTTTTTACAGGATGTTTTGTACTGCTTTCTGCCCAGCAGGCTTCCGGCGGATATTTTCAGCTGCGGGAAAAGTATGAAGATTCTGAGGAAAACGATGTCCGTGCATTTCCTTTCATCCAGCCCTATATCGAAAAGGCAAAGAAGGAAAAAAATTATGAAAAACTGGTTCAGGGATATAAGGACGGGGTTTTCTATTCCTCTGAGAATGAACAGAAATTAAGGTATGCGGACAGCACGGTCTGGGCTGCCAACTTGTCCCGGGATAAAGACCTGCTGATTATTGCCCATATCGAAAAAGGAGTGGTCTATTATTATCATTATAAAAAATATCAGCTTGCCCTTAACGAATATCTTGAAGCTTACGAATATTCCAAAAGTACCCGCAATGAATACCTGAAATACCAGAACCTGTACCACATCGGGGTCGTAAAAAGCTATCTGGGATATTATGAAGAGGCTTCGGAACTTTTTGACCGGTGTATTTCCTATTACCGGCAGAAAGCCCGCAGCAATCTCCTTCCTAATGAGATCTACAACAATAAAGTAGGGTATCTTAACAGCCTTCACCAGATGATCATCTGTTACCGCCATCTGAAGAAATACAGGGAGGCCGATTCAGCGGTAGAGATCGGACTGTCTGAGACCGGTACAGACCGGCAGTATACCCAGGAAAGGGGCTATTTTCTTCTTTCCAAAGGTATTTCCGAATACCGGAATCACCATTATCAGCCTGCCCTGATTTACCTGAACCAGTCTCTGGTTTCCATGAAGAACAGCAGGGACTTTGCGCGGCTTTCCGTAAACTATTTCTATATCGGTAAAACCTACCGGGAACTGAAAGATAGCAAAGCCTCTATCATTTATTTTAAAAAGATAGACTCCATATTCAACCGCTACCAGTTCATTCTTCCGGAACTCAGGGAGAACTATGAAATCCTGATCGACTACAGCAAAAAACATAAAGACCAGACCCGTCAGCTGTACTATACCAGCCAGCTTTTAAAGGCAGACAGCATCATGTCCAGGGATTTTAGTTATCTTTCGCCCAAGATCCACAAGGATTATGATACGAAGACTTTGCTGGATGAAAAAAATAAGCTCCAGAAAATCAATTATCTGGTGACCGTTATCATTATTGTTCTTATCATATGGGCGATCGGGCTCGTCATTCTTTTTGCAAAAAGGCATAAGAAAGCCAAAGAGATCAAGCAGAAGTATATTTTTCTGGAGGAGAAATTCAAGAACAACAGGGAAGAAGAGCCCGAAATCCTGCCGCAATCAGTTCCGGTGGAAGAAAGACGGGCAGTACTGCACGAAAGCAAAGTAGAGGAGCTTCTGGCTAAATTAAAGGATTTTGAAGATAAAAAGGATTTTACCCAGAAGGGCCTTACCATCAGTAAGCTGGCTGCTCAGCTGGGAACCAATTCCAACTATCT
>JAKOOI010000439.1 GCA_022701475.1 Weeksellaceae bacterium | reverse complement strand
TTTTTTATTCCTAAATTTATCTTACTCTTACCGGACTAAAATTTCTGATATGAAAAAACCATTATACCTCCTTACTTTCATTACTGCAATGGCCAGTGCGCAGGCTCCTTCCGGATATTACAGCGCTGCAAACGGACTTTCCGGAGCTTCCCTGAAGACGGCACTCAGCAGTATTATTACCAACGGCCACCAGGACAAAGGCTATAACGGGCTCTGGACGGCTTACAAGACCACGGATATTGACAAAAATTATGAGAACGACGGTTCGATCCTGGATATCTACTCTGAGAAACCCTCAGAGACAGATCCTTATAAATACACGCCGGGAAGCAACCAGTGCGGCACCTATTCCGTAGAAGGAAACTGCTATAACCGGGAACATATTATTCCGCAAAGCTTTTTCAGTGAAGCCTCGCCTATGGTTTCGGACATTCATTTCATCAGGGCCACCGACGGAAAAGTAAATGGTATGCGTTCCAACTATCCTTTCGGGAAAGTAGGGACGGCAACCTTTACTTCCAAGAACGGCTCGAAACTCGGGAACTCCGCTTCTTCAGGCTATTCCGGAACGGTTTTCGAGCCGATCGATGAATTCAAAGGGGATGTGGCCAGAATGGTATTCTATTTTGTCACCCGCTACCAAAGCAAACTTTCGACTTTCTCTTCAGGCAACATGCTGGGAAGTTCTGCTTTCCCGGGATTGCAGACCTGGGAACTGAATGTGCTGCTGGCATGGCATAACCAGGATCCGGTTTCACAGGCGGAGATCAACAGAAACAACGCCTCCTATACGTATCAGAAAAACAGGAACCCGTTTATCGACAACCCGAATTATGCCAGCCAGATCTGGGGATCCGGTTCTTCTTCAGGGACAACCCCTGCTCCATCCGCTCCTTCCGGCTGTGTAAACGAAACTTTTGAAACTATTCCTTCAGCAAGCAGCGCTTCGTATCTTACCAGAACCTGGACCAATAACGGTCTTTCCTGGACCGCCACCGACGCCAGAACCGACCAGACCGTTTCAAACAAAGCCATTACCCTAAGAAACGGAGCCCTGACGTCCGGCAGCTCAGCTAACGGAATCGGATCACTGACGGTAACCACCCAACTTACATTCACAGGAAGCAGCGGCAGCTTCCAGGTGAAAGTCAACGGCACTACCGTGGGCACGATTCCTTATTCAGCCAATGCCACCACTACCACGCTCAGCAATATCAATATCCCGGGCAATGTAACAGTCAGCCTTGAAAATACATCCTCCGGCAACAGAGTCGCGATTGATAACCTGAGCTGGACGTGTTACGGAAGCAGTTCTCAGAGCAGCAGAATGGCTACTGTACCGGAACAGTTACAGAACCACCTTATCATTTCACCGAATCCGGTTTCCGGAAATACCTTACAGGTTAAAGGTGATACACAAGGTATCACAAAAGCGGAGATTTATAACCTGCAGGGAAAGGTACTGCAGACGATTGACCGGCCGTTTAAACACAACAGCAATTCCATCAGCATTAAAAATCTTGAACAGGGAATTTACCTGTTGAAGCTGGATGGAACGGTACTGAAATTCATAGTGAAATAAGCACAGCAAACATCCTGTTAAAAAAGGACTTCCCTTACCCGGAAGTCTTTTTTGTTTTATATTATTTTACATTGCTTCTTTGAAAAGCATCAGGCTGCTATAATGTGAGCCCAACTGTACTTAACATGTATGGAGGTAATCATCTAATTTAAAAATAACGTAAGTTCAATGTAAAATAAGGTATATGGCAGTAGAATTGATTTCAGTCCATGTACTACAGGATGCCTGATGATCCGGCTTTAAATAAATGCGGATAGGTTTTAGCTGAAGCCGGATGTATGCTCTTATAATAAAATCGGGCTAAAGCCCGACCCTATTGATGGATGTAAAAAATTTAATTTGAACCTGAAGTAATGGCCGGGCTAAAAAGCCGAAGGAAGAAAGCCGGGTGCTGGAAATTCTACAGCCTAATTCACGTTAAAAATAAAATTAAAGCTAATCATCACTATTTAAATGGAGTGACAAAAACATCTGTTTGATCATTCATTTTTCTGATTCTCATTTTGATGATGGACTTCCGGTATCCCGCCTGGTTCTGATGTCATGATTATCACAACGTTTCGGATAGGATTTTATCCTATTCTATAGAAAGCCGTCCCTTCGGGACTTTAAAACAACATAGATTAAACCGTATTCAGATTATATTCAGCTGTTTATCTAATCAAGGATAAAATGAAGGCTATTTAAAGTGAATTCAAAATATCCAATTCGTTTCAAAATTCTGAATAAATAGCAATGATCAGAAAGTTTAAAAAAGCTTCGTTTAGCCTAGGAAAAAACAATTTAATGAAAATGTTTATGTTAAATAATTTCAAACTCATTTTTTCCTTCCGGAATGTAAAAGGAAATATCCAGCATCAGTTCTTCTTCCTTTTCCCGGTTTTCCAGGTACAGGGCAGGCTCCCCGTTTACTTTTTTCAGAACGGCTACTTTACCGCCGCCGCAGATCAGCATAACCGCTTCCCGGGCAACCGGCTGAATCTCGAATCCTGATGTAAAATCATCCACCAGACTTTCAAAACGGCCTTCCAATTCTGCTTCCGACAGGTACATGGACACTGCCATATTTCTTTCCCTTTTTGCAATTTCCTTTTTATAATCCTCAAAACGGCCGTCCTGGATGATCCGGCTGACTTTTCTATAAGCGGCATCCAGTTTTTCCCGGCAGTCCTCTACCTGCTCCAGGTCTTTTCCGTTCTGCCATGCTTCCAGCGTATAGGGAACTTCTGCTGTAAAAGTCCCGGCATGTTTGATAACAGGCAGCTTTTTTTCGCCTACCGTCTCCGACTGATACTCCCCGAACTGCTTTTCCAGGGTAAAATCATGAGTGACATCAAAAGTCTTCAGATTAAATTTCACTTCCGATTTGGGATGCAGTTCCGGATCTCCGATGTTAGGCAGAATGGTCACTGAAACCGTCTGAACACCGCTTTTCAGAATCGCATAGTTGATGGGGATGGTACTGGCCACCTGGCCCTCAACATTCATATGGATGACAGGATAATCGTTTATTCTGATCTCGAATAAGCAGGCCGAAGCGCTGAAATCGATCATATGGTAAGGCTGATTTGTCATAAGGTATTAATTTTTGATAGTATGCGACCAGTCGGTGAACATTTTATTGATTGAGCGGGTGTTGATGATGCTGAAAAAGAACATTCCGGTAACAATAGCCAGCCAGCAATACGAAAGCTTTACCCCGTTTTTATCGGTAATGAAATACAGGATCAGGACAGCAACGGTTCCGAAGAAAAAAGCAAAAAGCATGGTATAGAGCAATGCCTGGATGATATAGAGATTCAGTTTCAGTTTCCTGAACAGCCAGCCGATACAGCTGATGACAATGGCCATTCCCAATGGCAGCAGCATCGCTCCGAAGAGAACGATTTCAGGCTTTTCCGTAAGTAGGCCTTCGTAGCCCGGCAATGTATTAAAACTGTACACCTTCATAATGTTTTTCCTGATCCGAAACCTGTAAAAGAGTTCTGTCCCTGTAGCCCAGCAGTCCGGCCAGTATCATATTGGGAAACTCATGGATCCCGATATTGTAAAGGTTGACGCTGTCGTTAAAAAATTCCCTTCGGTCTGCTATTTTATCCTCCAGCCCGGAAATCCTTTTCTGCAATTCTATAAAATTAAGGTTGGAAATAAGTTCCGGATAATTTTCAGAAACGGCAAAAAAGGACCGCAGTGCTTTTGAAGTCTCGTTAGCCAGCTCCGTTTTTCTGTCAGGATCTTCCGTATTGGTGTAAAATGTCCTCAGTTCTGTAAGACGGCTTAAAATGTCTTTTTCATACTCCATAAACTTTTTCGCCACCTGTACAAGATCCGGGATCTCATCTGCCCGCTGTTTTAAGATCACGTCAATATTGGCATATGCTTTTTCAACATTGAATTTCAACATCACCAGCTGGTTGTACAGCTTAATGAAAAAAGCCAGTACGGAAATGATTACAAATACGGCTATGACAATCGATACAGTTTGGTTCATTGTGATAAAATTAAAATGATAACAGCCGATATCATCAGCCAGGTAAGCATAAACGACCTGAGTAACGGCTGGTATTTATTCCATACTCCGATTCCTTCAACGCCCGTAATTCCCAGTATATTGCTTCCGGTGTCTTTCCTGATAAAAGCGATTCCGTCCGCAGCATCTGCATATCCTACCAACAACCTTTGCTGCCCGCTTTTCAGTAAGGTTTCGGTATACCTTTTCTGACTGTCTGAACGGACATGGGTTTCCTTCAGCAATATCAATTCAATACCCTCAGCCTGTACATCAATCGTTCCTGAATCATCCTTCATCATAAAAGGATTGCATCTGGTTTCCCTGTGGATCGTGTGGTAAGAATAGGAGCCGTCTTTATCTTTTGTAATATCTTCTACAATGTAATGATATCCTATGCATTCTTCCTTAGAAACCGGCGAAACCAAAGCATCTTTCATTATTAATGTGCCCTGGATTTCCACCAGCCCCATCGCTACCGAACTTATTTTTGAAGTAGGCAATGATGCCTGGAGACGGAGAAACTTTTTCCGTGAGTTAGGCAGCAGCAGGATGACAGCAATGACAGAAACAATAACCAATGGCAGCCAGGTAACCGCTTTCTCTGCATAAAAGTCATAGGTATCCATTGACAAAATGTTATGGCGTGAATGTTTTTATGATCCGGGCAGCCACATTCTGCTGTACTTCCGGAGCGGTTGCTTTATTATCCACCATAAAAAGGACTGAGGAAATGTTGGGCTTATTGTCCGTATATTCATAATACTGAACCAGCACCAGCGTTTTGTCCTTCAGGGTCCAGGCATAGGCAGAATTTCCCAGGACTTTTCCTTCGCTGTTTTTCCCGGGAATCCCGGAGAGTACTTTGGGTGCTTTGTATTTTGATTTGAGGTAAGCCAGCAATTCGTTGCCGGCAGCCGTGTCCTCCACTTCTATTTTGATCCCTTCCGTTGACCGTTCAGTCGTATTATTGATGAGTACGCCTACGGAAGAGCTTTTTATGGCGTTGGCCCTACTGTTTGTAAAGGCAATGTTTCCGAAGGTAAAGTTACTTACGTCAGGAGTATGGGCAATGGGCAGTGTGGTAACCATCTCCCGGGCCTCGGTCTTCACCCTTGCCCCTTTTAAGATTTCTTTGTAATTTTTTGAAAAGTCGGTCTTTTCAAGATCGGTTTTTCCCTGTGACTGACAGGATAAACAGGCGATGCAGCACAAAATGACGGCAATTATTTTTTTCATTCGTAATAAATGTATATCAGCGTTAATGCAAAACCTTCCAGTTTTTCGCCCTAATTGAATTTACCGATCTTAATTCAGTGTTCAATAATTCTCTACTTTTGAAAGTTTCAAATCCGGATCGTTTTGTATAATGAATTATTTGCCTGTTTTAAAGATTGATTTGGATAATGACTTACTTCATGTATTGATACCACGGCGATTGCACGGGCGCAGGATATTTCATTCCGAAAACGGCGTTGTTTATATATGCTTCCCTGGATAAGGTGATGTATTTATTCCTGATCCTGCCGTCGTTTTCAA
Source organism: Weeksellaceae bacterium (assembly GCA_022701475.1). Taxonomy (GTDB): domain Bacteria; phylum Bacteroidota; class Bacteroidia; order Flavobacteriales; family Weeksellaceae; genus Chryseobacterium. The sequence goes on along the minus strand of JAKOOI010000439.1, from coordinate 1,045 downwards.
TGGCAATACTTAAGATGGAGTAATTCGTGCCATCATTCCAGAAAAATGCGGAGGGGTAGGTAAAAGATCTTCCGCCGGTACCGTTCCATTGTGTTTTTCCAAAATCTACTTTTTGCAGCTGCTCAACAATGTCTTTCGCCTGTATGGGATCCAAATTGACTTTTTCCGTAAGACCGGCAACAGGTTTTCCTTTCTGCTGCACGATCTTTCTCACAAAATCCAGCGAATGTTTTTCATCAGCATAGGTTTCAACAGCGCCTATCTTTCCTTTGTATACGGTAATACGGGTCCCCATTTCATGACTCAGAGGAATATTCCCATACTGTATCCCTTTATTCTCATCAGCATAATACTGCACAGTCTTTTTATCTTTTGAGACATCCTGCAGAAAAATGTTTTTATTCTGGAGATCATACTTTTTTTCATCAGAACCTACAACTATCGTAGAAAGATCAAAAGATTTATTTCCACAACAGATATTAAACAGTACTAAAAGGATCAATAATAACGGACTGGCTTTTTTCATAGTTATACCTGATTATATTTTATTTCATTTATATACAATTGTCAGCATACACAATAAGTTGACAGCAACAAGTAATACGCCAAAGATAAATCCTGTTGTAATTCTGTTTTTCATATTCCTGTTTCCAGTAAATAATAACAGCATAGCAGAAAAGAAACCGGATAGTCCACTTAACACACTGCCCATACCAAACATTCCCCAATCAATATCTGTAGTATTGCCGGTTTCCCGGTAAACTGAATCGGTAATTGTTATCTTTTGCCCTATTTCCGGCGGACGGTTGCTTGTAAGATCCAATATTTTCCTAACTATTATACCTTGGCTGTCAGTATATTCCACTTCAGGAAATAAGACCGTTTTATCGCTGTATGATGACTGTCTGAAATTCTTTGATTTTACAACTTCTTTTTTATAACCTATCACCCTCGCTTCAATATGAGGCTCGTTAAAGGTACGGTATGCTTTTTCCCAGAAAAATGAGTAAGAAATAGTAAAAGTCATTATATTAACGGAAATCGT
>JAKOOI010000432.1 GCA_022701475.1 Weeksellaceae bacterium | reverse complement strand
TTCCGAATCTTTCTCTTCGATGTCCTTCAGCTCTTCCAGAAAGGAAATCACCGGTTCTATTTCCCGCTTCCTCCTTTCCTTGGTGATCTGTTTGAACAAAAACCATACATCCTTTTCAGCGATGAAGTATTCTTTACGGTCACCTTTAACAAACTCCTTCTTCACGATTCCCCAATCCATCAGTGCCCTGATATTCATGTTGGCATTTCCCCTGGAAATTTCCAGCTGCTGCATCACCTCATCGGTTGAGAGCGGCTTTTCACTTGCGATGAGCAAAGCATGGACCTGTGCCATCGTCCGGTTGATCCCCCAATTGGTGGCGAACGTTCCCCAGGTCTGGATGTATTTTTCTTTGGCTTCCGAAAGTGTCATTGTTCTGTTGTTTCAGTTTCTTATGACAAATGTAATTATATTTTTTGAATTTTCAATAATTTTTGAAAATTAATTTCAAATAAAAACAGACATTCCTGAAATGCCTGTTGATACTAACTTTAATTTACTGTTCTGAGATCATCTCTGCTCATTTATCAAGTCCCTGAATAATTTAATAAGTATTTAAAATAATTTTATAATACGCTTTTGAATTTTAAAATTGTGATTTTAAAGCCAGCAGCAAAAAGCTGCTTGCTATCAGCTAATTACGACCTCTATGAACTTTAAAATTCTGATTGTAAATCCGGTAGCAGAAAGCCAATTGCTACAAGCTGCTTATAACCCTAGAATCATCCTGTTTTTTAAAGAATTGACTTTAAATGAAAATTCTGATTTTCCGGTCTCATTGGCGTTTAAAACGATGTCCCAGGTCAGTTCGCCCGTCTCTTCATTATAAGTGGCTCCTCCTTTGTTGATGAGGGTTATGATGAGCTGCTTATCCTGAGAGACCGGAATCCTGTCCCTGATCCTGAGTTTTATCTTTTCACTCTTGTTGTTGCGGACGGTAAACTGGTAAGCAAACTGCTGTTCCTTATTGGATGAAGAAATACTCTTTTCCATAGTCTTATCTTTAATTGCCTCTCTTTTGACACTGATCCTTTTATCGTCACCCAGCGTGAGTAAAAGCTTACGGTCTGTATTTTCTGCGTTAAGCGTGGTTTTGCCCACGTTCGTATTTTCGAAAATTACATTCGCTTCCGCATTGATGAGGTTGTATTTATCGAGATTATCCAGCTCTGCAATCAGATATACGGTTCTGTCTATTTTCGGAACCGTATAGTACATATAAGTTGCAGGAATTTCCATACGGTCCAGATTAATGCTGTTATCCTGATTATTGGATAAAACGGTGTACCGGTCTTTCAGGTCATAAGCCACATTCAGCTGGTTCCTGGAAACGGTTGAACCTACCACGGCAACTTCGGCAACACTCATTTCTTTTGCAGCATATGACATGGATCTTACAGAAACGGAAGGCTCATCCCTGTTGATCTGTAATCCTGCAACAGCACCTGCCAAAGGCTCCTGGTAAAACAAACTCCATGCAGGTAAAGAAGGAATCTGTTTCTTCACATTCGGATATCCGGAAACCAGATGAAGCTCAACATTTTTCCAGTCCAGCCCGGAATTCTGTCTTACCATTGCTTTATACAGCAACTGTGCTTTGGAATTGATATCAGGGATAACAACATCATAATAAGGTCTCCACAGAGCTTCACGGATGCTGTATCTGATGTCTAAATTCACCTCTTCCGGACCTTCGCTCGAAATCTGCAGCACCAGTTTTCCTGTAGGATATTTTTCAAGCTCCTGATTGTTGAGATCAAATTTTGTCCGTAGTTTATCCAGCTTTCCGGCAACAGAAGCATAGGAAATTTCAGTTTTATCCAGTTCTGTGCTTAGGTCGGTTCTTTTTTTCTGATAATAATCAATCAGCTTTTCAAGTTCCTTTGAGTACGAAGTAGAGCCTGAATTGATGACCTGATTTTTATCCAGGATGCCGATGCTGTTCGCTAAAGCGGTTTTCCGGAAATCCAGATCCTTTAATTTTTTCTCCATGAGAGCGATGCTGTCCAGGACAATCTTATGCTGCGGATTTCTTTTATCCAGTTCCGTTTTGTAAAAATTTTCATCTGTTGTGAATCGATACGTAAGAACTGAAACTTTGGATCTGGAGCCTATTTTTATGGTGCTTTCATCGATATTCTGTGCAATATTTGTAATCACCACTTCTGAACTTCCTTTCGGGATTTTAAATGCCGTATTGCTGTACAGTTCTGCAGACTGTTCGTATAAAGTAACTGAATTTAATTTTGCTTCCGCAAAGACAGGTTTTTGCCCGAATGCAGCAAGTGAAATGCTGCATAAAGCAATAATAATGAACTTTTTCATAGGGTAACGTTTGTTTATTTTATCTTTCTATAATCCCGGATCATTTCTACAAATCCTGATCTGTCCTCTTCTTTATCTTCGCCCTTGTTTTCTTTGGCAAGCCGCTCGATTTCCGACAGGTCCTTTTTGGTAATTAATCTGGAATACCGTAAAACCAGTCCGAACCAGGCGACGGAGGAAGCAAACTTAAAATCGGAGCTCACCTTCGGGGTATCTGAATTTTTGATGACCTGTACCATTTCTGCACTCTTTGACCCCTGCGGTTTTTTATATCTGAATTTTACGGTTCCGAATTCGTCGCCAAAACCTTTTGTTGCAGCAGTGGAAGCATACTTAAGCTTGTTCTGCTTCGGCAGAAACTTCGAATGGCTGTCGGCCGGAATGATCTCATATAAAGCTGTCACCGTATGCCCGCTCCCCAGTTCCCCGGCATCGATCCTGTCATTCGTGAAATCTTCGTTTCTCAGCTTTCTGTTCTCATAGCCGATCAGGCGGTATGATTTTACATGCAACGGGTTGAATTCGATCTGGATTTTTACGTCTTTGGCTATGGTAAACATACTTCCGGCAAATTCCCTTCCCAGGAATTTACGGGCTTCCTGCAGGTTGTCGATATACGCGTAATTTCCGTTTCCTTTGTCGGCCAGCGTTTCCATCCTGTTGTCTTTGTAATTCCCCATTCCATAGCCCAGGCAAGTGAGGAATACACCGGATTTCCTCTTTTCTTCGATCAGGCTTTCCAAATCACCTGTGGAAGAAACCCCCACGTTGAAATCGCCGTCTGTCGCTAAAATCACTCTGTTATTTCCGCCTTTGATAAAGTTTTTCTGAGCCAGTTTGTAAGCCAGCTCAATACCGGCTCCTCCGGCCGTGCTTCCTCCGGCACTCAACTGATCCAAAGCATCGGTTATCTTCTTTTTTTCAGCTACCGGAGTCGGTGGCAGGACCACGCCGGCACTCCCTGCGTACACCACGATGGCCACTTTATCTCTAGGGCTTAGCTGATCCAATACTACTTTTAAGGAAGACCGCAGCAGCGGCAGCTTGTTTTCTTCTTCCATCGAGCCCGAAGTATCAATCAGGAACACCATGTTGGAAGGCGGCAGGTTATCCATCGGGATATTCCTTCCTTTCAATCCGATTTTCAGCAGTTTATGGCCAGGGTTCCACGGAGCGTTCCCAAGTTCCGTATTGATGGAAAAAAGCTGTTTATTTTTAGGCTGAGGATCATTGTATTTGAAATAATTAACCATTTCCTCGATCCTCACCGCATCTTTCTCTACTTTTCCATCTTCAATCATTCTTCTGACATTGGAATACGAAGCATGGTCTACGTCAATTGAAAAGGTAGATAACGGCTGACTGCGGGCTGATTCAAAAGGGTTTTCTGCCAATGCATTGTATTCTTCATCGGTATTGCTGATTGGCTTTACGCCCTCTTTACCTGTTAGCATGGCTGTTTTTTTCCCATATCTCGTGAAATCAGTGGCTGTCTTAGCCTTCTTTCCAGGTTTTGATGTACCGATCCTGATTCCGGAAACCCGGGACTCCAGTTTGGACAGAGGCATCTCCAGGGAAGTGGAAAGTTCCAGTGCCACTGCCATTTTCGGTTTCGGACAGTCATTATATTCCGGCAGGCCGGGAACCGTCGGGCAGGCATCGTCTTTATCCAGGATTCCGTCGCCATCGGTATCCGGCCACGGACAGCCGTTGTTTTCTGCAGGACCGGCTACGGTTGGGCAGGCATCATCCCTGTCAATAGTGGCGTCGCCATCGGCATCCGGCCATGGGCAACCGTTATTTTCGATCGGCCCGGCAGTTTCAGGACACTGATCCTCTTTGTTTCTGATGCCATTCTGGTCTTTATCTTTTTTAAGACTTAACTTTTTGGTTTCTTTATTCTGGTCCGCAATGGTTTTGGTCCTGCACCCCTGCAGGATCATCAAAGCCAGTATGCTGATTGCTGTTTTTTTCATGGTGTATTCGTTAGGTATCGGTTAGTGAAATATCTCTACAAGGATGTAAAATTCGGGAATGGTTGCAGCAGGTTATATAAAACAGTAGGATGACACCGGAAAAGAGAAATCTGACCAACCTGTACTCAATTAATCAATTCAGAGAAAAATAAGGTTCATTATCAATGGTTCATTGTTTACAATGATAAGACTGAGCAGAGGTAAAAAAGGAAAAAGAAAATCCCCTGAGGAATTTATCTTTTTCCCGGATGTATAATGAATGAGTATTAGTTTCAGCAGGTATGGTAAAGTAATTAAGGTAATGCTATTTCTTTTCAAGCTGGTTGACTTCAAGGATTTTTTTCAGCTTCCGTTTTTCTTTTTTAGAAATCTCCTTGGTTTCCACCACAATCACTCCGTTGGCGGCCCGGCTCCCGAAGACAGGGACTGCTTTCTCTGCGGTGAGTATCGTAACGGCAGCAACTTTTTTAGGATCCAGTTTCCTGAAAATCTCAATGTCCGTAATCATCCCGTCAATCACAATAACGGGATCATTGCCGCCGCCTGAAGATTTGTTATACCCAATGGAGAGATCCACTTTTCCTGAACCGGGAGTCCCGGAGATGGAACTGATGTTCAGCCCGGAAGCGGCTCCCCGGATCCTGATCTCGGCCCGGCCCGCCAGTTTATTTCCATTGCCTGAGGCTGAAGCGGTGAGATTATTCATGAGTCCTTTGTTGTTATTGTACGCTAAAATTTCAGGTTCCCGGTTTTCGTTCCGGAAGGCCGCAGGACCGCTCGGATATACCGCTTCGGCAGTATCGGCCACTGTATTCAGTCCTGAAACTTTCTTCTTCGATGATAGTGATGATGAAGCTACGGAAACCGCACTTGCAGAGGATGCTTTTTCTTTCCTGATTCCCATTACGATCACTTCCTCGATATGCTGCCGCTTTACGGAATCCATCACAGCCTTATCCTCTGCTGCGGCAGGTGATTCCAGAAACGGAATCTGCGGAGCGTGGACTTCGTGAGCTGCCGACGGCAATACAGGATCATACAGTTTCCGGACGCTCTGCTGAGCTATTGCTCCTGAAGGTACAACGGCCTTTTGAGCCCGGACATTCGACTGTACCATGCTGTCCAGCTTGCGGATATGTTCCGGAACAGGAAGACCCTTATCTTGTTGTGGTGCTGCAATACTACGGGCAATAACGGATTCCGTGCTTCCGGCAGTGGCTTTCCTGTCGCCGAAAAAGAAAATTCCGTAACCCAGCAGCAGGCTGGCCGCAATCCCGTAAGGAAGCCAGGCAGGAATCATTTTTTTCTTCTTCTCCTTTTTCCGGTCCAGCTTCTCCTCTACTGTATTCCAGACCTTCTCAAATCCCGGAAAACCGGCAGGCTCCTCATGCTGTGAAGCCTTGTTGAACATTGTATCGATATCATGATTGTTTTCCATTGTGTAGCATTTATATTTTTTGGTGAACCAGAAGTTCCTGAAGCTTTTTTCTGGCAAAATTAAGCTGCGATTTGGATGTCCCTTCGCTGATGGAGAGCATCGCCGCAATTTCCTTATGCGGGTAGCCTTCGATGGCAAAAAGATTGAAAATCGCCCGGCATCCTTCCGGCAGGAAATTCAGCAGGCCGAGAAGGTCTTTTTCAAAGGAACCGTTTTCCGGCACCGGATCAGACACCTGCATCCCGGTTTCTTCCAGGGAAATATGGAGTTCTTTTCCCGCCCTCAGCTTCTGCAGGCATTCGTTGACCGTAATCTTCCTGGCCCATGCCTCGAAAATATCAGGATTCTGAAGCTGGCCGATCTTCGTGAAGATTTTATAAAAACTGTCAGCCAGCGCTTCCTCGATGTCCTCATCGTTCTTCAGATACCGCCTGCAAACCGGATACAGCTTCCCCGCCATCTTTTCATAGACTTTCCGCTGGGCATTGCGGTCGTTCCGCTGGCATTGCAATAGTAGCTCTTGTTCCATAGTCTGGCTTTATACCTGCATAGATGCAATTTTTTTTCAAAAGGTTGGAAAGAGAATGGATTTTTTTCTAAAATAAAAACAATTCAGGGAATAACCGGGGCAACGGTCCGTTTTTTCAGGAGCTTTTTCCGGCTCTCCGCTCATACTCCTCGCGCCAACCCGCTCCAATCCTCTCCAACACCAAACCCCTTCTCCCCAACCCTCCAGCCCCGCTGTGGGGTAACCGCTGCGATCCGGGCTAGGGCGGATGAGCGTATATTAACGTGAGCGCGAAGTAAAAACCGGATTAACCAGCAGTAAGAAGGAAATGGGATGCCGGAAGCTTCTGATGATGTTGGAAGTTCGCAAAGTTGCGAAGAATACGAAAAAAACACGTGGTATAAGACGCAGGGAATCTGAAAAAGTCAGATTTTAATGCCGCTGAATCCCACAGCCTTTTCAATTTAAATAAATGATTCTTAAATACAGTATTTATTATTCAGAATAGAAACAACTAAGAATCTGCGCAATCTGCACAATCTGCGAGCGCATATTCCATGCTGCTGAATCATGCCGGCGGATTTACAATGCATTTCCCGTTATGCTAATCTGCGTTCCAAAATTTTATCTCCGATAAAATCATTGCGCCTTATACCCTACAAAACATTCAAAACCTCTCGCGTCTTCGATTTTCCAACATTCATATGCCGGAAAATCGACCGTTAAAATGATCAAACCTGCCAGTACAGACCATGATATCTCACAGAGATCCCCTATAATCCCGCTGGTAATAAAGCGCCCGGGACAATGCAGCCTTATCATAAAAGTTTTCCACAGCATTTAACTTTCTGCCCTGTAACAAATCTCAAATACAGACGACTATTCATATAATAATTTTATCAGTAATGAAGAATACCCGATTCGCATCATTACTTTTTGTTTTGTCTGCAGGAAGTATGATGTTTGCACAGGATGATTTAATCAACAAAATCAAGAACAACCAATCCCAGAATGCCAATTTCCGGTTTACGACCCTGAAGGATGTGGGCGCCACTGCGGTAAAAAACCAGGGTTCTTCCGGGACCTGCTGGAGCTATTCCGGCAATTCCTTTCTTGAATCCGAAATGCAGCGGATGGGAAAAAAGCCGGTTGACCTGGCAGAAATCTTTACGGCAAGAAATTCCTACCACGATAAAGCGAAACTCTATGTCCTGAATAACGGTGCCATCAGCTGGGGCGACGGCGGGGAACTTCACGATGTGATCAATATGTACAAAAAATACGGAGCCGTCCCGCAGGAGGCGTATACCGGATTGCAGCAGGGGCAGACCCTCAACAATTTCTCTGAAATGCAGGGAAAACTGAAACCGGTACTTGACAGCCTCGTTCAGGCAGGATCAAAAGGAAAACTTTCGGGCAACTGGATGTCTTCCGTAGATGCTATCCTGGACCGGTACTTAGGAAAAGTTCCTTCCAATTTTACTTATGAAGGAAAATCCTATACCCCGAAAACATTCGCTAAGGAAGTGGTAGGCATCAATCCCGACGATTATGTGGAACTGTCTTCCTATAAGGATTATCCGTACTTTCAGAAATTCGTCGTTCCGATTCCGGACAACTGGAGCCATGATGCCGACTGGAATGTGCCGATGAAAGACCTTACCGCCATCATTGACAATGCGGTCAATAAAGGATATTCCGTAGGTTGGGCAACCGATGTTACCGAACCTTATTTTTCCTATAAGAACGGAGTGGCTTATGTTCCGGATACGGACCTGGACCAGATCACCAGGGATAATAAAGAAACTTTTTTCACTGAACCGAAGAAAGACAAAACCATTACCGAAGAGATGCGCCAGCAGGCCCTCAACAACCTGTCTACCACCGATGACCACGGAATGCATATCGTAGGGCTTGCAAAAGACCAGTCGGGCAAGGAATATTATATGGTGAAAAATTCCTGGGGCGTAACGAACGATTTCAACGGATATATTTACGTAACCCGGCCTTATGTGGAATATAAGTCCACCGCCATCCTCGTTCACCAGGATGCCCTGCCGAAAAACATCAGGAAGCAGCTGAAACCGACGAAAAGCATCGGCTTGTAAATCTGATCATTGTTGCCGTTACAACGGTAATTTTAGATATTTTTAATCTGTTAAAAACCGTTTCCGGATTCCGGAAGCGGTTTTATTTTTCCCTCATCCGTATGAAACAGGGGGCATTTTTACATACCCGGATTTGCATATCGAGACAACAATAATATATTAAAATAATCGTATTGCATTCGGAAAAAAAAATATACATTCGTTGTATCAAAATACAGTTTACACAATGCACACAACACAGCTTAACCCATTACAAATGAATGAAATAAAATATACCCCATGTCACAACTAGGCTTCAGTACAAACACCGGAGAAGACCGCGTGCCTGAAGACAGGGTAAAAGAGCGTAAAACACTGAAAAAATCCCCCCTGTTGCATGAAAAATTATAAGCACATCCATATTGGAAAACTGATATTGCAGAGGGTGAAGGAAAAAAATATGGATTCAGACAAGATCTGCAGCGTTATGAAATGTACCGAAAAGGAGCTTTTGACGATGTACGGAAGCAAAAGTCTTGATACCGATGTGATCCTGCGTTTCAGCAAACTGCTGGAATATGATTTTTTCCGTATCTACAGTCAGCACCTCATTATTTATTCACCGCGCTCGGCACAGAGCATCAGCAATCCTGAACCTGAAAAGTCCGGGCTGCCGCAATTCCGTAAAAATATTTACACAAAAGAAATCATCAGCTTTATCCTGGATTCCATAGCGAAAGGAAAAATCACTAAAAACCAGGTGATCGAACAGTATGGCATTCCGAAAACCACTCTGTATAAGTGGCTGAAAGAAAAAGGTAAATAGGTACGGAATCTTCCTGCAGAAAATAACCTGTCTGCTGAAACTTCTCAGACTGCAGGAAAAAGACAAAACCGCTCCGGTGTTCTCCCGGAGCGGTTTATCTGAAAAATTTAAATAGGTAAAATAATATCGGGAATCAGCGGTACACCCTGCTCCGCAAGTGAATAGTGATAGTCAGATGCTGCAATGGAGAGCGAAGCAGGCACGTTAACCGCTCATTTTATTAGTGCAGTACGGCAAGGCTTTCAGCGGAAAAATC
>JAKOOI010000420.1 GCA_022701475.1 Weeksellaceae bacterium | reverse complement strand
CCATAATTTTTCTGACAGAAAGCACCGATTTCCTTATTGGTTCCGGGCTCCTGACCTCCGAAATTATTCGCAGGGAAACCTACAACGACCAATTTGTCTTTGTATTCCTGGGATACTTTCTCCAGATCGGCATACTGCGGCGTAAAACCGCATTCCGATGCTGTATTGACGATCAGGATTTTCTTTCCTTTAAAATCGGCAAAATTGATCTCTTTGCCCTCTTCCAGGGCCGGTACTGTGTAATCATATATGGTCTTTCCCATAAGTTCTTTGGTTTTTGCTTTGGAGGCTTCGCTTTTCTTCTGGGCGCAGCTGTTGAAAAATGCCACGAAGGAAAGCAGCAGTAAAAACATTTTTTTCATATTCTTTTTATTATCTGTTTAAAACTTAAAGGTGTTGGCAGGAAATACCTTATTCGTATCAATCCTGTTCAGCAGCATGACATAGTCACCGTCTTTCTTGGTACTGGAGGATTCGATCCTGAAAGGCATCGACAGGTTCCCGACCTTTCTGTACTCGGAATAATTCAGCGTCTCTTCCTTCTTGATCTCCCTCAGCAGCATGTAGCTCCGGGTATCAAAATAATACATGTTTTTATTGACGTTTTTTGTAAGCTCCACTTTATGGCAGTAGATATTGCCGAGTTTTTCTTTTCCGAGATATTTCGCTTCAAAGCCTTTGTTTTCCCAGTCGATGAAATCATTATCGAAACTTTCCGGGATGTACTCCGCATATTCCTGGATTTTATTGGCGGCATAGTTCATCGCGTACCCTTTGGATCCGTCATACCCTTCAATAGCCATATCTTTTCCGCCGATGGTAATGACGGTTTTCGTAAGGTTCGGCCGTTGCTGGTAGATCTTGATCGGGTATTCATCCTTTACGCCCAGGATCACTTTTCCCTGAAGCAGAACGGAATTCAGCAGCTTCCAGCTGGTAAGCCCTCCGGAGAGCTCAATATTTTTATCAATAATTTCTTTTGCTGTCTGAGCCAAGCAGATCTGGTAACAGACCAGAATAAATGCCAACAGTAATTTCTTCATTAATTCTTTTTATGAATTCAAATATAAGGCTTTTTTAATTTGAAAATCTGAAAGTGAAACAATTTGAAAATGATACATAGATATCATAATTTTCAAATCATCAGATTATCAAATTATTAAATTAGTTTCCTCGCTTTTTCAAGATCTTCAGGCGTATCGATTCCTACGCCTACGAAATGGGTTTCTATCATCCTGATTTTCATTCCATATTCGAGGTAACGGATGCATTCGATTTTTTCGGAAATTTCCAGCGGCTTCATCTCCAGCTTTGAGAACTGAATCAGCGCGTGTTTCCTGAAAGCGTACACCCCGATGTGCTTAAAATAACGGATGTCATAAGAAATCTCCCTGTGGAAAGGGATTACGGAACGGCTGAAATATAAGGCAAAACCATTGTTATCGGTAATTACTTTCACATTATTCGGATTTTCGATCTCCTCTTTTTCCGTTAACCGTATTTTCAGTGAGGCCAGTGAAATTTCCTGGTTTTCATCATTCCGGAACACTTCAATAAGCTGTTGCAGAGGTTCCATCTTTAAAAAGGGCTCATCACCCTGGACATTGATCACGATATCGCAGTCTATGGTCTGTACAGCTTCCGCAATCCTGTCGCTTCCTGTTTCATGACTGCCGGTCATGACTGCTTTACCACCATTGCTTATGATTTCGTCGAAAATAATTTCGGAATCCGTAGCAACAAAAACTTCCTCAAAAAGACCGGTTTCTACAACATTCTGATAGGTTGTCGTGATGACCGTTCTTTCACCCAGCATCTGCATCAGCTTGGCAGGGAACCTGCTGGCCTGGTAACGTGCGGGAATTACTGCAATGATCTTCATAATTCAGTGTAACGATTTAAAAATATAACAGTGTAACAATTGGTAAACTGCTACACTGCTGAATGGGTATATTATAAATTTTATTTTAGAGCGCTTAAGGCATTCTCCAGTTTCGGCATCATGGCTGAGATTTCCTCAGTGGCAAGGCCGCCTACGGAAGCTCTGAACCAAGGCTCGGATTTTTCTTCCCCGAAAGCAGAGAAAGGAACCAAAGCAACCCCCGCTTCATTGATCAGATAGAATACCAGGTCGGAAGAATCAGCAATAACAGAACCATCGGGTTTCGTTTTACCGATATAATCCAGCTTGATGGTCAGGTACAATGCACCCATCGGTTCGATACTGTCTGCAGCAAGACCTTTTTCTTTCAGATCCTGGATTCCCTTGTGCAGAACTTTGAGAGATTCTTCCAGTTTCCCTTTAAAGTCTTCAACGAAAGCATTTACGTCTTCCGGGTTTTCATAATATTTTGCCGTTGCTTCCTGTTCAGGCTTCGGTGCCCAGGCTCCTACGTGGGTAAGCAGCGCTTTCATTTTGTCCATGATATGAGCAGGCCCGAATCCCCATCCTACACGGACACCGGTAGCGGCGAGGCATTTGGAAATACCGTCGATATAGACCGTGTATTCTTTCATTTCCGGGAACAGGGAAACCGGATCTACGTGTTCCGCGCCGAAAGTAAGGTTGGAATAGATCTGATCATACATCAGGTACAGCGGTTTTTCATCCTCGCCTCTCTTTTCGTTTTCTTCCAGAATCAGTTTACAGATCTCTGAAAGCTGCTCTTTTGTGAACATGGTTCCCGTAGGGTTCAGTGGCGAACATAAAGCG
>JAKOOI010000413.1 GCA_022701475.1 Weeksellaceae bacterium | reverse complement strand
CAATCCTGATATCACCGGTAGCCTTTCCGTCAGTAGAATTTTTATTGACGTTTACCGATTTGATGGTTTTAGGATCCAGCGCCTGCATCTTTTCATTAGTGGATTCTTTCCCATTGATATAGATTTTCAGATTTTCCGCATCACCATTGAGGCTTTTGAAACCGGATGCCATCAGCGGCTGGTCTTTCAGGTTGATCCTGATATGATCGGCATTGACTTTGAAGGTTTTCGTACCGGGAAAATTTTTCACCATACTTCCCACGGCTATCTTTCTGTCCATTCCCAGTGCTCTCCTCTGCACTTCCAGCCTGGCCCTTTCCCCTTCCAGTTTTGCTCTTTTTTCCTCAAGCTTGGCCCGTTCTTTTTCAAGCTTTGCCCTTTTCCTTGCCATAGAAGGTGATTCATCCACCACTACCGGTTTGAAGATAAGACTGGTGCCCGGAGACCATTTCTGATCCCGTGTCCCATTGAAAGTCAGTACTTTTACCCGGGGTACTTCCGGAGCCTCCGGTGTTGAAGGCGGAGCGTCCGGGATATCCAGGTTGATTTCAGGCATATCCGGGATTTCGATATGAAGATCTTCAAGCTTTTTCATCTCATCCTTCCACTCTTTTGACCTGAAATACTCATTGATATTCATGTCTTTGCCATTCATCCGGATGACCATTGCCGATTTGAGGTAGTCTTTGGAAACGGCGATCTTTGCGATTTCACCGGAGAGTTTGGTAATTTCTTCCAGACTTTTATAATATTCATCGGACTTCGGTTCCAGAGAATTCAGGTTTCCGGCTTTCTGCTGGAGTTTTTTACTTAATTCCGTAATTTTTTGATCATCATTCTGCTTCCTGTAGGTTTTCGGAACAATGACGGTATCCTTCCTGGCAGGGACAATGGTATCTTTCCTGCTCACCGTTTCATTCGTATTCTCCATACGGGAAACAGCCTTTTCAATTTCCTTATTGGTGGCTTTGATTTCCTGGTTTTTGGCATTCACCAGATAAGCAAATGCAACGGTAAATACAACAGGCAATGCTAAAATCCTGCGCACATAACCGAATCGGGTTTTGGGTTTCTGTAACATTCTGAGTCTTTTTTTAAGGTTTGAACTTAAGAACGGACTGGTGGCAGGCAACTGTGTTCCGGAAAAGTGGCTTGCCAAAAGCATCTGCGCAAATGCTCTCGTGTCCGAGTGTCTGACAGATTTATGATCTGCCAGGTATTCATGAATTAAACTGATTTCTTTTTTGATAAGGTGGAAAAACGGATTGAACCAGAACACGGAAGTGATCACTTCCATAAAAATCTTATCGAAAGAATGTTTCTGCTCAATATGCACCATTTCGTGCTTGAGAACCTGTCTTCCGAGATCCGAATCCAGCATGATGGAATTCTTCCAGAAGAGATTCCTGAAAAAGGAGAACGGCGCTTCATGCAGATCGGTACGGTAAAAGTTGATCCCGTCGAAGGTTTCCTTATGGAACAGGCTTCTGAATCTCCTTATTTTCAGGATGCCGTATGCCAGCTTTCCTAAAAGGCAGAAAGAAACCAGTCCCAGAGCTGAAAAAACAATTTTAATATAAATGTAATCATGGCCTGTATCTTTAAAGGTATTAAAATTCTGTACTCTGTTGATCAGCAGATAAAGATCATTGCTGACTTCAATGGTAAAATCTTCCACCCGCACCAGCGGGAGCAGCAGCGACACCAGCATCACCGACAAAAGATAAAATCTGTTGTAATGATGAAACGTCCTGTCTTTTAAAGACAACTGATAATACAGAAACATTACACCTGAGCATACAATACTTTTTCCGAAATACAGCAATACAGATTCCATAGCTAATCGTTTTTCTCTTTCAGTTCATTCAGGAGCATCTCCAGGTCCTCCACCGTCATTTCATTTTTTTCAACAAGAAATGAAACGGCACTTTTGTAAGAGCCTTTGAAATAGTTTTTCACCAGGCTTTTCATGGTTTTCCCTGAGTACTGTTCTTTGGAAACCAGCGGGAAATATTCATGCTGCCTTCCATGTACCCTGTAGTCTACAAACTCTTTATCTTTTAATACTTTCAGGATGGTGGAAACAGTATTGGTATGCGGTTTCGGTTCCGGAAAAAGGTCGAGCAGATCTTTCAGGAAGCCTTTTTCAATTTTCCATACGTATTGCATTACCTGCTCTTCCGCTTTCGTCAGTGTCTGAATTTTCATATCCTTTTTCATTATAATATCAGTGACAGGAAATTCCGTTCACCTGTATCACTAACAAATTAGTTATACAAATGTAAAAATAAAACGGATGTAAACAACTATTTTTTTAGTGATAACAGGATTTATTTTATAATTCGCTGATAATCAGTAAAATATTTTTAATTAACTTTTATTAATTATACAGCAGGGCTTTGGTATCCTGGCAGCAATAGGCAGAAAAAGACTCATATCCTGTTCAGATTCTTAAAACTTGTTAATTTTTATTAAAGAAAATCAAAACGTATTTGCCGTAAGTCGGAAAATATATTTATTTTAGTGCTTTAAAAATTTCTCATGAAAAGATATAATCTGTTAATTGTACTATTATTGCTCGTATTTAATGTTGCTACAGCCCAGAAGAAAAGTTCGCCGGCAGCGGATTTCAGCGCGGTGGGAGAAGCTAAAAATAAAATTGAAAATACCGTTCCGCTGGTGATCAAGCATCTGAAAGAAATCAGTGAAAAAGAAAGCGACCCGAATATTTTAAGCAACGGAAAAACAGCCCTGGCCAGGGAATACGGTAAGGTGGAACTTGAATGGAGGCTGTACAGGGGAAATATGAACAACTGTATCCTTAACAATTCTTCCAAAAAGGCTAAAAAGTGCATGGAGTACCACAATACAATGTTGAGAGGTACCTTGACCAACTACAACAATTATATTACCAATCTTACCCGTAAAAACGGATACCTCGGCGTAGAAGGCGATACCAAGTTTGAATTCAACCCAGCAGAAGTAACCACCAAGCTGAGCGAATCTTATTTCA
This sequence comes from Weeksellaceae bacterium, assembly GCA_022701475.1. Lineage (GTDB taxonomy): Bacteria > Bacteroidota > Bacteroidia > Flavobacteriales > Weeksellaceae > Chryseobacterium. Next base: position 693 of record JAKOOI010000413.1, on the reverse strand, counting down.
ACGGAGGCGATGCAGCCAACAGAATGAAAGGGAGCCAGAAAAAAGAATTCCTGGGACAGACCATGGCGGATGACAATGCATTGAAGCCTTTCAACCAGCTGGCACAGTAATCCTTTCCCTTAAAAATAATCAAGTCCTGCCTCTGTGCAGGATTTTTTTTTGTAAACCATCGTAAGAAGACCGTCTTCTGTATTGGCATAATAAATGAATGTTTCCTCCTATCATCACAAAAATTAAAGATATGAGCGATTTAAAAAAAGGAGACATAGTCAAATGGGATTCCAGCAACGGGCAGACCCATGGAAAAATAACAGCGGTACATAAAAAAGACTTTACTTTTATGGACAGACAGCGCCGGGCCTCGGAAGATGAGCCCCAATATGAAGTCATGAGTGAAAAAACGGGTAAATCTGCAGTACACAAGGGATCTGCTCTTAAGAAAATGTAAAAACAAGAATCAATCGCACAACTCAATGATATGGGTTGAGAATCGATTGTACAAAAATCATTCTCCGACAGGAGGTCGAGAAAAACCATAAAAAAAGTCCGTTTTCACTAGTTGTGAGACGGACTTTTTTTTTGTAAAAAAACGAACCGCTGTGTTACTTGATCTGATCATAAATAAGTTTCGTCACTACGGCCCCGAACAGGTAATAGCCGACCGTCATCAGTTTCTTCTGGCTGTTCCCGGCT
>JAKOOI010000360.1 GCA_022701475.1 Weeksellaceae bacterium | reverse complement strand
ATTCATGAGATCCAGGAAATGGTAAATGCCGATATGGGACAGTATGCCCACGGCAACCAGCCTGCCCAGCATATTATTTACCTGTACAATTATTCCGGGGAACCGTGGAAAACGCAGTATTGGGTGCGGGAAACGATGAACCGCCTGTATCAGCCGACACCGGATGGTTATTGCGGCGACGAAGACAACGGGCAGACCTCAGCGTGGTATATTTTCTCAGCACTCGGTTTTTATCCCGTTACGCCGGCTACGGACCAGTATGTTCTGGGTGCTCCCCTGTTTAAGAAAGCAGCCATTCATCTGGAAAACGGAAAAACAATTGAAATTAATGCTGGGAATAATAATGACAACAACCGGTTTGTCCAATCGCTGGAATTCAACGGAAAGAAATACACCAGAAACTGGCTCAGTCACCAGGAACTGATGAAAGGGGCGAAACTGAATTTTGAAATGGTTTCCCAGCCCAATAAAGACCGGGGAGCGGATGAAAAGGATTTTCCGTATTCCTATTCTGCGGACCAGAAATAAAACAAAGAGAGACCGGCGCGTCTCTCTTTCTTCTTTTATCTATTTAAATCCTTCAGGCAGGATATATTGTCCTGTAAGCGGATCAAGATAGACTCCTTTTTCTAGAACTCTGTTTCTTTTCGCGCTGACTGCTGCATTAATGGAAGCAGAGAGGACTACACCAACTACACCTCCGTTAATGATAATACCACTGGAGGTTTCAGGAAAAAGCTCTGCCTTCTTGGCTTCGATAAAAAGGCCTTGATCACTTTTTAAAATTTCAACATAGCCGACAGGAATAATTTTGTAGGCAACACCGTTATGCACAAACGCGTAGAAGCGGCGGATTGGCATTTTATCCTTACCGTTTACTGCTTTGGTCACGATCCCTTTGGTATCAGTTTCCAGCACAAAGCCTGGCTCCGGACGGTGGCTGAAGAAGCTCTGATAATCTTTGTAAACGCCATCCTTCAGTTCATTTGCCTTCAGGATATCGAGCTGATCCGTAAGTACTTCAGCATAACGCGGAAGATCCTGTTCCGGAATGCTTACTTCCCAGGCTTCCCGTTTATATGAGTCTTCTAAAAAGTCTGAAAGGATCATGGTGAATTTTCTGGCGAGGTTCTGGGCTACAAACGGGTTAATCCGGGAGGAAACCGTAGTCACCGTATCTTTCCTGTACAGGAAATGATATCCGCCTGCCTTTTTTATAAAAGTGCTTGCCCTGAGCTGAAGCTTACCGACAGAAGACTGCTCATTCTGCTCCTCTGAAACTTTCAGATCTTCAAGCAACAGGACCAGATCGTTTTTTCCCTGCATCGTTTTGGATTGCCCCACCCAATCCTGAAGATCTGTAACGGCATCGTGTTCAAATGCCACCTTCACTTCTTTTCTGTGATCGGTAACGCTTCCGATATTTTTATCAGGACGCTGATCCGTCACCGTGAAAGTCCTGATGAAATTCCTGTTGTCTCTGGGAGACCTGGATAAATTGATAAATTCTGTTTTCTGGGCAGATAAAAAAGCTGACAAGAATAAAAAAACAAATAGCTTGTTCATGGGTTATTATTATTTTGTGACAGGTAATACAAACTTACGGAATTGTTAGGCGGCAAAAAAAATCAAATATATAAATTTGCTTTGCAGATATTAATTTAAAATTTTAGTTAACTTAAAAACTATATTCACCGGTAAGCGGATCGATGTATACATTTGACAGTTCCGTATCCGGCTTTCTTTTAGCTGAACCGGAATCAATGGCGGCACCGATCAGGGCTCCTATCATTCCTCCGGCCATGGCACCGATCATGATCCCACTGTTATTCTGCGGCGGGAAAAGTTCCAGCCTGGAAGAGACCACATAATAACCCTTATCATCTTTCTGCATCTCCAGAAATCCTACCGGTGTCAAGCGGTACGTTTTCCCGTCTTCCACATATCCGAATATTTCTTCTCCCGAGACCATAAGGTTCTCTGCATTTTTAACTCCAGTAACCTTTCCTTTTTTATTTTTATCGATATAGTATCCTTCTTTTGGTTTCTGAAGGTAAAAAGACCGGAAATCGGTATATACGCCGGGAGCGAATTCCGGAACATTCAGGTATTTAATGTTCCTGCTGACAATGGCTTCATAATGATCCAGTTCAGATTCTGCAATCGGTGTACTGAATGCGATATGGGAATAGGAATCATTGATCAGCGTAGATAGGATAGTGGATAAGGCAATGGAAATCGTCCTGGGAACATTCGGAGTTACCTTAGGATTGAAATCCAGTGTATTGTTATACCGGTTGATGAAATAATATTTTCCGTTCCGGTTGATAAAGCTGCTGATTCTGACCTTCGCTTTTGCCAGTCCTGTTTCTTTAAATTCGCTGACCTTTATGTCTTCCAGCAGCAGCACAATATCATTGTTTCCCCTGGCTTTATTGTCTTCTGCAAACCGGTTTTCAATATCGTTTTTCAGGTCGCTGCCGGAAAATTTGATGTCTACCGGTTCTCCTTTATAATTTACAGTCCCGATATTTTTGTCTTTCCTGTTATCAATTACCGTAAGGGATTTCGTACGGGAAAATTTGTCTTTGATATTCTGATTCAGCCTGATCAGCTCTGCTTTTTGTGCCGTTGCTGATACTGAAAGCGAAAGGAACAGAAATATAATAAGTTTTTTCATAGTTACTAATTTCAGCAAAAGTAAGCATTCATTTTTAACATTAAACGACCCTTGTAATAAATTACAAGGGTCGTCCAACATTAAAAAAATAAACTATTATGGGCTTTGTCTCGGCCTTGAAGCGTTACTGTTTCCGCGGGGCTTCCTTTCATTCATCTTATCTCTCATCATCCCTTCGGATTGGAACAGCTTCAGGACTTTCTGACAGGGAATGACCTGCTGCATTTTCTCAGCATATCTTTTTCTGTTATCCAGCAGTTTCTGTCCCACTTCGAAACTCTGCTGCAATTTTGCTTTGGCTTCATCATCTGATAAGGTTTCAGGATTGAAATTGGAATCAAACTGTCCCTTGATCTGTTTCTGGCTTTCCAGATATTCATCATAAATATCCGTGAATTCTGCTTTATCACCCGGATCTATATCCAGGTTATCCATCACCATGTTGTTCCTGAATTTATTAAGGAGCTCTTTTCTTTCATTAGGAGAAAGATTGTTGATGATCTCTTTCCTTTGTTTGGGATCCATCTTTTTCCAGTCATAATCAGTCCTTTGGGCGTTCAGGCCAAAACCGTATATCATCAAAAGCGTAAATAATATCTTTTTCATCGTTCCTTTAGTTATACAAATCCAGATAAACGTCCTGTGTCGAATTGTTGGCCAGTTCGGAAATCTCCGAATTGGTAAAAGAATCCAGGTAGGCATTCATCTGATTCTCATTTTCCTTTGAGACAGCGGGTGCTGCCTTTGTTGCCGTATTTACAGAAGTTTTTTCCGTCCCGCTTACTTTAGTCAATGATCTGTTGTTCCTGCTGTTTTCAGTAGTTTGACTGGTATTTTCAACAGAAGTTAAATCGGATTTCAATGTTTCGTAAGCTGTTTCACTATCAGTATTTTTTTCCTGCCTGCTATCCATATGAGCAACAGGAGAATATACCTGATTTTGTACGGGCGCATCATTCAGATTGAAAACAAAAGTCGCTCCAAAAATAAGGGCTACCGAGGCAGCAGCTGCATAGGCCCACTTGAGCCTGAAGACAGGTGCCTTCTTTTCAGGGAACAGGGTAGTGGTTACATGCTTCTGAACATTTTCATAGACGTTTTCAGAAACAGTATAGATATTTTTGCGTTCCAGTGCTTCCAGATCAAAGCTGCTCACTCCGCTCAATACTTTGCCCTGGATGTTTTCAAACAAATCATCAGGTACCTTGTAAATATTTTTACGTTTCAATTTTTCTATATTGAACTCTTCCATCTCCTTTTTTTCAGAAATTATCTTTCGTAATTTTCTTTAATATAATCTTCAATCTTCTGTTTGGCATAATGATAATTCGTTTTCAGCGTACCTACGGACATTTCTACAATCTTGGAAATTTCTTCATAGGGCAGATCATCATAATACCGCATCATAAATACGAGCTTCTGCTTTTCGGGCAGGCTTTGTATGGCTTTCTGCAGCAATATCTGTATTTCTTCTGCATCTTCTCCTGCATTGTCTGCAACGAGGTTCTGCATATGGTATTCCGGATCTTCATCCGTTTTCTGCATTTTCTTCAGTTTATTGATCTGTTGCAATGCTTCATTGGTAGCAATCCTGTACAACCAGGTGTAAAGCTGGCTATCGTTCTTAAACTGATGAAAATTCTGATAGGCTTTTATAAAAGTTTCCTGCAAAGTATCCTGCGCAAGATCTCCGTCCACTATAATTCTTCTTATGTGCCAGTATAATCTGCTTTGATAGGCATCCATCAGAGCGCGGACCCCTTTTTCCTGAGTCCGTGGATTCTGCATCAAAGAAATAATTTCTGCGTCCTTAATCTTCATAAGATGCTTTCATTGTTTTGGATTACAAAAATAACTGAAAGTTAAATGAATTCTTCAATTTTCAGTCCAATATCCGAATAAATATCCGGATTGCCTAAACCTCCCGGAAAAAATGGCTATGAAAAACAGGTAACCTGAAGATGATCAGGCCCATTAATAGAAGGCGATACCGAATAATAAGAAATACTGTCGCTGAACCTTCTTCCGGTTATCCGGAAAGATGAAATTTTTCCGGACAGGGTAGTGCAGTCCTCCATCAGTCTTTTAATTTCGGGTCATTTCTGCAAACCGGGACGAAAACCTTATCTTTGTTTTATGCAAATTGTAATCATAGGATCCGGAAATGTGGCTTTCCATCTGGCGAAAGCCTTCATGGCAAGCCAAATTCCCATAGCACATATTTTCGGAAGAAATGAAAAGGAATTAAGCGGGATTTCTTCAGCACTGGACATTCCTTTTTCCACCGATATACTTCCGGAAGCAGATGTGTATCTGATCTGCGTCAGTGACAATGCTGTAGAAGAAGTTTCCGGCCTTATCAAAAGGAAGGACTGTCTGGTTGCCCATACCTCAGGCTCATTACCCAAGGAAATCCTGAAAGGAGAGTACCGTAAAGCCAGTTTCTATCCGCTGCAGACCTTTTCAAAATCCAAAGAGCTGAAATATTCCGGAATCCCGTTTTTCATTGAGGCCGGGCATGAGGAGGATCAGAAACGCCTCATTGAGCTGGCTTCCCGGATTTCCCCGAATGTAATGGAAAGCTCCTTTGAGAAAAGAAAATATATTCATCTGACCGCAGTTTTTGCCTGTAATTTCGTCAATCACCTTTTTGCCAGGGCCAAAGAGATTTCGGATGCACAGAACATCCCGTTTGAATTTTTCCTTCCGCTGATCGATGAAACCGTCGGGAAAATTCATACCCTTGAGCCAAAAGCTGCCCAGACGGGCCCGGCTGTGAGAAACGACCGCAGGATACTGGAACTGCATGAGCAGCTTCTGCAGGATGAAAACCTGGAAATCTATAAAACCTTAAACCATTCTATTCAGAAAATGTATGAGCTATAAAAAGAAATTAAAAGATATAAAAGCCTTTGTGTTTGATGTGGACGGTGTGTTTACCGATGGAAGCGTATACCTGATGCCGGGCGGACATATGAGCCGCGTTATGAACGTGCTGGATGGATATGCCGTAGTAAAAGCCCTGAAAAACAATTACCTCATCGGTGTAATTACCGGAGGAAATGATGAAATGGTAAAACACAGGATCAATTATCTCGGGATTCAGGATTATTATCCTAAATCTCCGGATAAGATGATTGATTTCGAGGATTTTAAAGCAAAATATAACCTCAGCAATGACGAAATCCTGACGATGGGAGACGACATCCCCGACTTTCATATCATGAAAAATTCGGCCATTGCAGCCTGTCCTGAAAATGCTGTCCCGGAAATCAAAAGTGTCGCTGATTATATTTCTCCAAAGAAAGGAGGAAGCGGAGCCGTACGTGATGTCATCGAACAGGTGATGAAGGTACAGGGCAAATGGCATGATGACAATACCCAATCCGTTTAAATTTTACAGATGAAAATAATACTGGCCTCCCAGTCCCCGAGAAGAAAAGAGCTGCTTTCCAGCTTAGGATTTGATTTCGAAGTAGTGAAAATCGATTGTGAAGAGATTGTTCCCGAATCTGTTTCAACAGCAGAAGCGGCAGCCTACCTTTCGGAATTGAAAGCATCTGCTTTCCGTGATCTCGAAAAGGGTGAAGTCCTTCTTACTGCCGATACGGTAGTGGCAATCGATGATGAATTCCTCGGTAAACCGGAAGATGAACGGGAAGCCGAAATGATGCTCAGGAAGCTTTCAGGAAGAACCCATCAGGTATATACGGGAATTACCGTAAAAACGGCAGAACAAACCATTACGCGGACCGATGTGGCCGATGTGGAACTGGATGATATTTCCGATGATGAGATCATCTATTATATCCGGCGGTTCCGGCCTTTCGATAAAGCCGGCAGCTATGGGATACAGGAATGGCTGGGAATGGCAAAAATCAGGAAGATCAACGGGAGCTTTTATACCATTATGGGGCTTCCTACCCATTTGGTTTACAAAATTTTGAAAGAAATACAGCCGGTTTCCATATAAAATTTTACTATTTTTACAAAATCATCAAACTGCTTATAATAAAAAGCCGTTTAACGAGTTATATTGAATAATGAAAAAGAATATTTTATTCCTTTTAATTCTTTGTATCGTTGCTTCCTGTGCTACCAAGACCAAGAAGCCGGAACAGCGGTCGAAGTTCATGAAAGGGTTCACCACATACTACAATACGTTGTTTAATGCCAAAGATGCACTGAACAATGAGTTTGAGACCCGGGATAAGGCGCACAAAGACAATTTTTATGCTCCTTATATTCCGATTCTCACTTATGAAGACCAGCCTTTGGGAAGCGATCTGGGACAGTCTGCAGCCTTTGCCGAAAATTCCATGAAAATGGCGGAAGTCAACCGTCCCCAGCAAAACAATGGGAGAGGCGGCCTCCCGGGAATGCCTTCCGGAATGCCGGGAAACTCTCTGATGTCCGGTGGACAGGGAAATACAACCGGAGAATCGCAGGCTGAGCAGAAGGGTGCCAGCACGCTAGAAATTGCAGAAGCAAAAGCTTTAAAAGCGATCAATAAATATTCGGTCATCAAGCATGGGGAAGAGAAGAATAAACAGATCTTTGATGCGTACATGATCCTTGCCCAGGCAAGAATTTACAGGGGCAAATCCCTGGAAGCGCTGGATGCCCTGAATTATGTGTTCACCCATATGAAAGATGATAAACGATTGCCGCTGGCCAGAATCTACCAGGGACTCGCATATGACCAGATCAAAAACTATACGAAAGCGCATGAAGCCTTTGTGAAATTAAAGGGTGAAAAGATCAGTAAAGACTATGAAAAACTGCTCAGTATCTATTATTCGGAGTCTCTTCTGGATGCCGGTAAAAAAGAAGAAGCAGTAAAAGAGCTGGATAATGCATTTGAACTGAACGGCAACCGCAAGCTGAAAAGCCGGATCGCCTATCTGAGAGGGCAGGTGCTGGAAAGCCTGAACCAGAATGAAAAAGCCCGGGAAAGCTTTATGGCCGCTTATAAATATGCCAATGACTTCGAGTTTGAAGTAAAATCCCAGATTGAAATCGCAAAAACCTTCAATGGAAACGGAGATTACAGCGGAGCACGTAAATACCTGGAAGACATCAGTAAAAAGGGCACTTACGGATCAAGAAAAAATGAATTTTATTACGCGCTGGGACTGATGGCCAATAAAGCCGGAAAAAAAGACGAAGCCCAGGAATATTTCAGAAGATCGCTGAAGGAAAAGGTTTCGGACGGCCAGATCCGGGGACTGGCGTATTATGAAATCGGAAAAGGCTATCTGGATAAGAACGATTATATCGGGGCAGGAGCCTATTATGATTCCGCGATGGCAGTCATGACCTATGAGCCTTCCAAAGCCTTGCTGGCAGACCAGTCGGTTTACATCAAGAAAATATCAAAGAACTACTATCTGATCAAGAAAAACGACAGCATCCTGAATCTTGCCAGGATGACACCGGAACAGAAAAATGATTATTTCTCTAAATATATTGCTAAAATCAAGCTAAAGGAAGAAAAAGAGGAGCTGGAAAGGAGGCGTGAGGAAAGAAGCAAAGGGTTTGATACCGGAGATTACAGTGCAAATTCTATTTTTGCCAACAGCTCTACTTCTTTTGCAGATTTCGGAGTGGCCAACAAAGGTTTCTATTTTTCCAATACCGGAACGGTAGCCAAAGGGACAC
>JAKOOI010000357.1 GCA_022701475.1 Weeksellaceae bacterium | reverse complement strand
GTACCGTTGGTATTTGCCGGAAAAGTATTACTGTCAATTTTTAAATAAGCCTCAAAACTTCCTAATACAATAATATTATTACTTTTATCTACTTTCACACAATTGATTGCGGGCATATTATGCGCATGAAGAGGACGTGCCCATACAAATGATCCGTCGGGATTATTTTTCATTATGAAAATTCCATTAGGTGCCGGCAAATTATATGTAATGGCAGGATCGGGATTAAAATCAGTATTAGCCAGGGGAGGATAATTTACGTAACTTCCTGTAGAAATAATATTATTATTCTGATCGACTGTGCATAGAATATTTCCTACATAATTGTAAATATTTCCGAATACATAACTTCCGGCAGGATTAAGCTTCACAATAAAAGAACTGGATTCAGTAATTCCCGTATTAAAAACGGTATTGGAATTTGGATTTAATCTTAAATTTTGTCCATCCGTATATCCTGCAAGAATCACATTGTCTTGTTTATCAATAACTAAAGACGTAATTCCGGATCCATAATCTGAACTGATTTCTTTTACCCAGATAACATTTTTATTTTTATCCAGCTTTGCAATAACAGCTCTGGATAATTCGCTAGCAGATGTAGTTGTGGTTATTGTGCCAAATGAAATACTGTATACGCCAGCAGAGGCTAATTTGCCATATCTCCCGGCTACATAAATATTTCCCTGAGAATCTGTATCGCTAACCGTAATATAATGCTGAGATTCAACAATCGCACTGGTGGTCTGAAAGTTCCAGATATGATTTTGGGCAAAACCAAATCCATAGTAAAGAATAGCAAATAAAAACAAGAGTTTTCGCATCGGTTATTAAATTTCCGGCAAAGATAATGAAACAGGCGGTTTCCGGAAATTAATTTTAGCTGAATGCAACCATGGGTGCGTTTGAAAACTTAGCGTTTTCCGAAGGTTGAATTAAGAGTCTGAAAAAGATCTTGCCGGAATAGAAGGTTATGTCCTGAAAAGGCACGGGTTACCGGAATTGATCATAAATTTTATAAAAAAGGGAAGTTTTACATTTTGTTAGCCGGCGAAAAAACCTGATGCATATCATAATAATTTTCTTAATTATTTTGTTTAACAATTTTGTCAAAACAATGGATTGGTTTAAATTTGCACAAAGTTGTTTAACAAAAATGTCAAATCAAGTAAAAAAAGACCAGACGCAGGAACTCATCAAGGAGACCACCAAGAATCTATTCTTTGTGAAAGGGAAGTTTGACGCTACCACACAGGAAATTGCCGATGCGGCCGGTGTCAACAGGACACTGATCAACTATTATTTCCGCTCCAGGGATAACCTGATCCAGATTATTTTCGACGAAGCCCATAAAGTGGAACATGAAAAATCTGAAATCATCATGAATTCAGACCTGCCTTTCAAGGAAAAAATACGCCGCTTTATTGAAAGCAGCCTGTCCACCAGCCTGCAGTATCCGTATCTGGAGACCTATATCGTGTCGCAGATCAACAAAGGGAGCTGCCATAAGAAAGATATTGAGAAGGACGAGCTGGAAAAGCTGTACCGGGATATTGAAGCGGAAATGAAGCTGGGCAATATTGAGAGAATGGAGCCGATCCAGTTTCTTCTCAACATGATTTCCCTGCTGGTCTTCCCCAGTGCCGTGAGGCCCCTGCTGATGGAGAACCTGATGATCGGCGAAACCGAATTCGATAAGATCATTTCGGAGAGAAAAGAGATCATTCTCAATATGTTATTTAAAAATTAACGGAAATCTAAAGTATTTTAAGAAATGATCCGTCCTTTAGAAATAAAATTACCGGCAGGAGCAATAGCATTAAAAATAATAAACGAAGTATATCATTATGAAGAGTAAACGTATAACTGCAAAAAAGCTGAAGATAGGAATGGCTGCTGCATTTATGGTGTTCGGTTTTTCATCGGTGTCTGCCCAGCAGCAGGTTTCCCTTCAGGAAGCCATCAAGCAGGCACTGCAGAATAAGGCAGAAGCAAAAAAAGCTGCTTTACAGATCAGAAAAGCCGAATATAAAATTGATGAAGCCCGGGGCAGCGCACTGCCTCAGATCAGCGCAACGGCAGGGCTTACCTACAACCCGGTTATTCAGGAGTCCCTTCTGGAATTCGGCGGCCAGAGAATCCGTGCCCAGCTGGGACAGCCATGGAGCTCAACGGCTTCCGTCCAGCTGCAACAGGCGATATTTGACCAGCGGGTTTTTACCGGTCTTAAAGCGGCAAAATCCACACGGGAATTTTATGTGCTGAACGCCCAGCTTACCAATGAGCAGCTGATTGAAAATGTAGCCACGGCGTATTACCAGGTGTTTGTCCAGGAAGAAAACCTGAAAACCGTGGAGTCCAGTTATGCCAATACCGAAAAGGTGAGAAACGTGATCAAAAGCCTCGTAGACAATGGCCTGGCGAAATCCATTGATCTTGACCGCACCAACGTTCAGCTTACCAACATCGGTTCCAACAGGCAGACCCTGAGAAATGCCGTAGAACTTTCAAAAAATGCCCTGAAATTCTACATGGGCATCCCGATCAGCACCGATATCGAGCTGGAAGAAAAAACCATCGAGCCTAAGCCCGAACTGATTGCCAGCACGGTAAACCTGGATGAACGTACTGAAGTGAAAGTACTGAATAAAAACAAAGAACTTCTGGTTTATAATAAAAAAGCAACTGAAGCTTACCGCTATCCAACGGTTAATCTGGTAGCCAACTACGGCTGGGGTGCAACCGGGGCCAAGTTTCCGCTGACCAACGGACTCAATAATGGCGTATTGTGGAGCGATTTTTCGGCAATCGGATTAAATGTAAACATCCCGATTTTCACGGGCGGATCTACAAAAGCCAAGATCAACCAGGCGGAAATCGATATCCAGGATATTGACCAGGATATCCAGAATACCCAGCTGAGCCTGAGCCTGGATTACAGGAACGCCATTACCAATATGGAAAATGCACTGATCAAGATCGAAAGTACCCAGGGGAATGTCGGTTTAGCGGAAAGGGTCCAGAAAAACACCCAGTCCAATTACCAGTACGGACTGGCAACCCTTACAGAAGTACTGGATGCTGAAAATGCCCTGACAGATGCCAAGCAGAACTATGCCAATGCATTACTGGATTACAAACAGGCGGAAATCAAGCTGATCAAAGCAAAAGGTGAACTGAACACATTACAAAACCCATAATCAACTATCATGAAAAAAACTATAATATATATCATCGTGGCGGCCGTCCTGGTCGGTCTGGCAGCATACAAGATTGCCGGTAATAAAGAAAAACAGACCAAGGAGGTACAGGAAGTGGCCAAGCAGGTAGACAAAATCAATGTCAATGTGGTCACCGTTGCCAGGGAAAATATCGATACCGATTATGCTGCGAACGGAACTTTTATCCCGAAACAGGAATCCAACCAGTCTTCTGAAATTTCCGGTCGTATCGTAAGCGTGCTGGTAAAAGAAGGATCAAGAGTAGGAGCAGGCCAGGTACTTGCCACCATTAAGAAAGATGCCATTGAAGTAGACGTTACCCAGGCACAGAATAACCTGCAGAATGCCATGATCGATAACCAGCGGTATGAAAATGCGTTCAAGACCGGAGGCGTTACGAAGCAGCAGCTGGACAACTCAAGATTACAGCTGAGAAATGCACAGGCTGCAGTCCGTGCACAGGGTGTACGGGTAAATGACACCAGCATCCGTGCGGGAATCAGCGGTACCATCAACAAAAAGATGGTGGAACCGGGAATGGTGGTGGCACCGGGAACGGCTCTATTTGAAATTGTAAACATCAATTCACTGAAACTTTCCGTATTGGTAGATGAAAGCCAGATCGGAAGAATTGCCCTGGGGCAGGAAGTTCCGATCAAGGTCAATGTGTTGCCGGACGAATCCTTCAGCGGAAGGATTACCTTCATCGCTCCTAAAAGTGATGCTTCCCTGAATTTCCCGGTAGAAATCGAAGTTCAGAACAGAGGAAACCTGAAAGCGGGGATGTATGCCACGGCTACCTTTAAAACCAACAACGGCGCAGAAACCCAGAATATGCTGACGGTTCCTGCAGAAGCCTTCGTAAACGGGGTAAGCTCAGGGCAGCTGTTTGTCGTGAACAACGGAACCGCTAAACTGATCACGGTACAGACCGGAAAAGTATACGGCGATAAAGTTCAGATCCTGAGCGGACTGAAAGGAGGGGAGCAGGTAATTACCAGCGGCCAGATCAACCTCGACAACGGTTCCAAAATCAATATCGTAAAGTAAGAGCAGATGAAGTTAGCAGAAATATCCATTAAAAGGCCGTCCCTGGTCATCGTACTCTTTACGATCCTCACGCTGGGCGGTTTATTAAGCTACTCCATGATGGGGTATGAATTGATTCCGAAGTTTGAAACCAATATGGTTACCATTTCCACGGTCTATCCCGGAGCTTCACCTGCAGAGGTGGAAACGTCTGTGACCCGGAAAATTGAAGATGCCGTAGGTTCCCTGGAGAACGTGAAAAAGGTAGAATCATCATCCTATGAAAGTTTATCGGTGATCATGGTTCAGCTGAACACGGGCGCCGATGTCAATTATGCGCTGAATGATGCCCAGCGAAAAGTAAATGCCGTATTGGCAGACCTTCCGGATGATGTGGACCCGCCGTCCTTACAGAAATTCTCACTGGATGACCTTCCGATCATGACGCTGAGCATCACCAGTAACAAGCTGAACAACAAAGAGCTTTATGATCTTTTAGATAAGAAAATAGAGCCGATCTTTTCCCGTGTCAACGGGGTGGCTCAGGTAGATCTTGTCGGCGGACAGGAGAGAGAAATCCAGGTGAACCTTGATGAAAAGAAACTGCAGGGATACGGACTGTCCATCGGTGACGTACAGCAGGCCATCCTTTCTTCCAACCTGGATTTCCCGACGGGAGCTTTGAAAACGAGAACTTCCAGATCGACGATCCGTCTTTCCGGAAAATATAAAAATGTAGCAGAGCTGAATAACCTGATCGTTTCCAACAGAGACGGGGCCCAGGTAAGGCTGTCGGATATCGCTACGGTTTTCGATTCACAGAAAGACACTGAAAAGATCGCAAGATATAACCAGAACTCCACGATCTTGCTTCAGGTAAAGAAACAGTCCGATGCCAATGCGGTAGCCGTTTCAGAACTTATACAGAAGACCATCGCCCAGGTGCAGAACGATTACAAAGTGCAGGGACTCAAGCTGAACATCGTAGACGACTCGACCGAATTTACGCTGGAAGCGGCAGACCATGTGATCTTCGACTTGTTTTTAGCAATTATCCTGGTAGCTATCGTAATGTTATTGTTCCTTCATAACATCAGAAACGCATTCATCGTAATGGTATCGATCCCGATGTCCTTGATTGCTACGGTAATTGGGATGTACCTGATGGGTTATACCTTAAACCTGATGAGCTTGCTTGGACTGTCACTCGTGGTAGGTATCCTTGTGGATGACGCGATTGTGGTTCTGGAGAACGTATACCGTCACATGGAAATGGGAAAAAGCAGGATCCGTGCGGCTTACGACGGGGCTTCGGAGATCGGGTTTACCGTAACGGCCATTACTTTGGTAATCGTGGTGGTATTCCTTCCGATTGCAATGAGTTCCGGGTTGGTATCTGATATTTTGGCGCAGTTCTGTGTCACGGTGGTTATTGCAACGATGCTTTCACTACTGGCTTCTTTTACCATTATTCCATGGCTGTCTTCAAGATACGGGAAACTGGTACACCTTACCGGAAAGAATGTTTTTGAAAGATTTATCCTTTGGTTCGAGAAACAATTGGAGAAATTCACCCACTGGATCACCGGAATCCTGGAATGGGCTCTGAAAACAACCTTAAGAAGAGTAATGACGGTGGTGGTAACTTTCATCATCCTGATCTCTTCCTTCATGCTGGTGGCATTTGGTTTCATCGGCGGGGAATTCTTCCCTAAAATGGACAGGGGCCAGTTCCTCGTTCAGATGGAATTGCCGAAAGATGCTTCCGTAGAGAAAACCAACCAGGTTACCCTGGCCGTTGAAAAATACCTCAGAAACGACAAGGATGTTGTGGATATGATTACCACGGTGGGTCAGCAGTCTTCCGGATTCGGAGGGGCTCAGGCTACTCTGTACCAATCGGAAATCCAGGTGATTTTGGTGGACAAATCGGAACGTAACGAAAGTACCGATATCAAATCAGCCAAGATTAAAAGAGCGCTGGAAGAGAAATTCACCGGGGTTGAATTCAAGACGGCACCGATCGGACTGATGGGAGCGGACAACGCTCCGATCGAGCTGGTAGTAACCGCTCAGGATAATGAAACCGCCAATAAGGAAGCCACCAGGATTCTGAACCTGCTTAAAAAGGTACCGGGTTCAGTGGATGCCGAATTGTCAACCGACAGCGGAAACCCTGAAGTTCAGGTGAATATCGACCGTGATAAAATGGCGGCTTTAGGCTTGAACCTTTCCAGCGTAGGGCAGACAATGCAGACGGCCTTCAGCGGAAATACCGACGGGAAATTCAGAGCCGGAGAATATGAATATGACATCAACATCCGTTTCGGTGATGCCAACAGACAGTCGATCGACGACGTACGGAACCTGATGTTTACCAATCCTCAGGGACAGCAGATCAGATTGAGCCAGTTTGCCGATGTGAAAATGGGATCCGGACCTAGTTTGCTGGAACGTAGGGACAAAGCGCCTTCGGTAAAAGTAAAATCCAAAGTGGTAGGTCGTCCCGTAGGGGATGTCGCCAACGAGTGGGCAGCCATGTTCATGGATAACGAAAAAACAAAGCCTGCAGGCGTATCCTACATCTGGAGCGGGGATATGGAAAATCAGACGGAAGGTTTCGGTACGTTGGGAATTGCCTTACTGGCAGCGATCGTATTGGTATACCTGGTAATGGTTTCCCTGTATGACTCCTTCGTCTATCCGTTTGTGGTACTGTTCTCCATTCCATTGGCACTGATCGGGGTGATGGTGATCCTGGCCATCACCGGAAACTCACTGAACATCTTTACCATGCTGGGGATGATCATGCTGATCGGTCTGGTAGCGAAGAACGCGATTATGATCGTCGACTTTGCCAACATGAGAAAAGCAGCGGGGGCCAACACCCATGACGCGCTGATTCAGGCCAACCACGCCCGTCTCCGTCCGATCCTGATGACGACGATTGCGATGATCTTCGGGATGATCCCGATCGCGATTGCCAAAGGAGCGGGAGCAGAGATGAACAATGGTCTGGCATGGGTAATCATCGGAGGTCTGACCTCATCGTTATTCCTGACACTGATCATCGTACCGGTAGTATATTCTCTTTTTGACTCTATTTTAAGAAGAATGGGCAAAGGGCAACCGGTAGATTACGAAGCAGAAATGAAAGCCGATTATGATCACCGGGATCTGAGCGAAGACGGATTTACGCCGAAACATATAGACTAACCTTCTGTAACCAACCTTAATTAACCCAAAAGCGTATCAGCAATGATGCGCTTTTTTTATTTGATCAGTTCATTAGAGAGCTAAAATGTGAAATTTTTTAACCACAAAAAGGACAAAAGATATCGATGGTGTTTTAGTAAAGCTAAATATCGAATGGAAATGAAGCACACAAAAGTTTCAAAAATCAAGATTTTTATACTCTCTGATTTAAAAGAATAACCACCGCGGTGGCTTAGGTCACTCGAAGCCATATTACCATCTGTGAAAATCCGTTCCATCTGTGGGAGATTTAAGATGCTGGTATTTTTAACCACAAAAGGGACAAAAGATATCGGTGCTGCTTTAGTAAAGCTAAATATCGAATGGAAATAAAGCACACAAAAGTTTCAAAAATCAAAGATTTTTATACTCTCTGATTTAAAGAATGAGCATTCCGGTGGCTGAGGTTACTCGAAGCCACCTTATTATTTACGCGAATCCGTGTCATTCGTGAAAAAATCCGTGTCCTTTGTGTTTAGCTATCCCAAGCATCCGGAAATATCAAAATAAAAAAGACTTCCAGGAAAAACCTGAAAGTCTTACTTAAAATATCTTTAGAAAATTAATCGGCCATCACTTCACCGGCTTTCCGGTAAACGAAGCTTCCGTAGATATGCCTTCTGGCAAAACGGCTCGGCGAATCGGCGTTGACCATTTTGATGTAGGTATTTCTCGGAACACTCAGGTATTCATAAATATTCCCGTTCAGGTGCTGTACCGTAAGGATGGATTTTTCCAGGTAAAAGTCCTGAATATTGGAAGTGGTAATCGTTTCCGTATATTCTTCCTTATATTTTTCCTGCGTTTCCGGATTGATGCTTACCAGGAAATGATATGCCTCGATTACCGATTTGCTTTTCTCTTCCGCTTCCAGCTTTCCGGCTTCGTCGTTGATGAACTTATCAGGATGTGTGTCTTTCATCGTATTCCTGTAAATGGTTTTCAGTTCTTTTAACGTTACGTTTTTATCTACTTCCAGCAACTTTCTGTATTCACCTAATTTTTTCATATGGTTGGATCCTTATTTCGGACTGCAAAATTAAGGTTTTATATTGATAAATGGTAAGTTGTTCATTATTAATTAAAAACAATTTTACTTAACGTACTTTTTTGTTTCATCCCATACGGTTTTTACAGGATGAAAGTCCGGATCATCATCATGGTTGTTCTGTAAATAAAACAGCTTATTTTTACCTGTTACCAATGCATCAGAAATGTAAGTTTTGGAAATATATTTTGCCAAATCGGGTTGCTGAGAATCATTGAAGTAAATGGTAATTTCATTCATGATACTTTTTTCAGGCTTACCCCGAGACTTTTCATAATGGTGAGATTCGGATTTTCGAATACGGATTACTTTATCGTTTTTATCCCGCGTTATTTCAATTGAAAAACCAATGGAACCGATATTTTTATGGTTGCGGTTTCTGATTGAACCTGAACCTTCTATAAGCTGGGTAGGATATTCTTTAGAATAAACATTAATGCTATCCAGGTAACCATAATGTTTAGATTTTATTTCGTTTTGTACATCATCACGTAATTGTGCTGATAATGATGTTGAAATGAGAAGGAATAAAAGTAAAATTCTCATCTTATTTATTTTCATGGAAATATTCATACGCTAATCCTTCTAAATCGCCACCTTCAGAAATTAAATGATTGTTCTCATCATAGATTTTAAAACTTTCCTGTGAAGTTCCGATAGCTGCCGATCCATCTAAGCCAAGTAACAAAGTATAAAAAGTATCTGTCAGAAGATCAGAAACGATATCTTTTAGTTTTTCATTTTGAATTTTATCTAAATTCAACCCTTCGATTTTTGTTGAAACAAGCGTTCTGTGTTCCGATTGATTATCAAAACATGAATTGAGAATATTCTGTTTTTTCCTGATAAAAGTTTCTTACGAATTCTTCGGTGGTCATTTAAAGAGTAGTTTATTGTAAAGATAAACAAAAACAGGAGCCTCGAAAGGCTCCT
>JAKOOI010000246.1 GCA_022701475.1 Weeksellaceae bacterium | reverse complement strand
TATTTATCTTGTTACATTTATCATTGCGGCGATGGCGCTTTTTTATATCCTGGGATACGGTTATCTTTTCAACGGGATCTCAAAAACCTACTTACGGGGAAAGATGAGCGCGAACATCGACGACGGGAAACTGTTCTCCGCCAATGCTATCACAACGACATCTCCGGTGCCCTGGGAAAAAGATCCGGAATATAATAAAAAAGCACTGCCTGAAACCATCGCTGAAGATCTGATGCAGTCTGAAACGGCTTCTTTTATCGTGGTTAAAGACGGGAAGATGCTTCACGAACAGTACTGGAAAGGCTATCATGCCCTGTCTGCCACCAATTCTTTTTCCATGGCGAAAGCCGTAACAGTCATGTTGCTGGGAAAAGCACTGGAAGAAGGAAAGATAAGAAGTCTCGACGATAAATTTTCAGACTATTTTGAAGATTTTAAAAATAAAGATTTTGCACAAAACTTAACACTGAAGCATCTGGCTCAGATGGAATCCGGCCTGGACTGGGATGAGGATTACAAGAACCCGTTCCTGCCGAATGCCAGAGCCTATTACGGAAGAAGCCTGATGAAAGCGACTTTCTCCCGTAAATTCAAGGAGAAACCCGGCGAAAGATTTGAATACCAGAGCGGATCGACCCAGCTTTTAGGGTTTGCCGTAAAAAAAGCAGTCGGACAGTCACTGGCCGGCTACCTCTCCGAAAAATTCTGGATCCCGCTGGGCATGGAACAGAATGCTACCTGGAGCACCGACGAAAGCGGCATGGAAAAAACGTATTGCTGCATCCACTCCAATGCGCGTGATTTTGCCAAACTGGGTCAGCTGTTTCTGGATAACGGAAAAGCAGGTAACCAACAGCTTCTGGCTCCTGATTTTTCAGAACTCATGAAAACGCCCACGGAACATTCCGACGGAATCTACGGAATGGGATTCTGGGTCAATAACGACAACCCGGTGAAACATTATTATTTCCTTGGTCTTCAGGGTCAGTATATTATCATGGTTCCGGAGCACAATATGGTGATCGTAAGAACCGGAAGCTACAACAACCTTCCGAAAACCGACAGAGAAAGGCCGGACCAGGTGAAATTTTTAGTGAATGAGACGGTGAAACTTTTTACCAGGAAATCTTGATTTTATCCCTTGTAAACAAATTTTATACTGATCTCAAATGGAACGGAGCTGCCTGTAATCAACCGCGATTATATTCAGCCATTTTCTTACCTGAAAAGTTCCTGTAATGTCTTAATGGCTATAAACATTTTTCCGCTATCAGGAAGTTTTATAAAATCATATTTTTTATAGAATTCCTCCGCTTTGTCATCAATAGGATCTACAACAACGGCAAATGAACCTATTTCCTGCGATATTTCATAACACCTCTTAAGAGCATCAATCAATAATATTTTTCCTATCCCCTGACCCTGATACTTTTTGTCAATAGTTAATCTTCCGAACAACGTAGCAGGAATAGAATGATATGATTTTGGAAGTTTCTTCTGAATAGATTCCGGAAAACTTTTTAAAGGAATACCGGTATTGGAAAGCGTATAGTATCCTTTAACAGAAGATTCGTTTCCACACAGCACAAAACAGGCAGCTAATTTTCTTTTCATATCCTGTCCTGCCTGTATCTTCAGATAACTGGTTAAAAGCTCTTTTCCACAATTAAAGTTTTCCCGGTTATGTTTTTTGTCTAAAAGTTCAATCATCACTTTGAATCTGATATAAACGTATTATAATCATTTAAAGCATTTTTTAAAGTATCAGAAGGTCTTTTCAACTGTGTAATGGCATCAAAAAAGATCTGCCCGTCTTTTTCAGAAGCAATGATCTGTTCTTTTTCCTGAATAATCTCTTTTGCTTTTTCCTGGACTGTCATAATAACAAAATCAGTAAGGCTCCTGAAACCACCTAAAGATGCAGCTTTTTCAAAAAATTGTTTCTGCTCTTTAGAAAGCCTTGCATCAAACCGTGCGTGTTCTTTAGTTGACATATTCATAACTGAAATATTTTAACAAATGTACGGGAATAGTCCGTAAATAAAAATAAATGTACGGTATATATACGTACTTTTTGATGTTATTTATGATTGTAATTTTATAATCTCTATGGTCGGACCAACCTGAATATCTGTAAAACAATTCTTTTACCGAAGTCCGATATTGATCCTATGCCGCGGCAGCCCGATTTCATGGGCCTGCGGATAGGGTTTCCGTGAGGTCATGCTGACATCTTCCCGGATCTTATGGTGCACCTGGTAATCCTTTTCCTCATTAAAGGAATATCTCGGATCGGCAATCATCTGCATTTTGGCCATTTTGTGGACGGTGATAGTAGGGAAATGGTAATCGATTTCTACTGTTCCGAGCAGCAGGTAGCAGCCGCCACCCTGAAAATCGTAGTCTTTCAGGCTGTCCGGGAAGTGGGCGGTATCGAAATATTCACCGTTCACATCGATCCAGGTCCCAAAATACATCGCTCCTTTTTTAGTTGGCACATGTTTCCTGGAAATCAGGTAAGCCAGCATTTTCACCTGGCGCTTATGGTATTTTGCCAGGTCTCTTACGAATACCGAACCCCGGTACCGGGTCTGCAGCAGATCAAAAGGAGCGCATGAAACCGGGAACCCGAGGATTTCAATCTCATCAAACGCATCTTCAAAGCGTTCTCTTTTCAGCTCCGGGAGCCGGAATTCCTGCACGGGTTCCTCAATCAGCATCAGCCCGCGGTGTTCAGGCCTGAAATTCCCCAGCAGCATCCGGGCTTCCACCAGCAGCTCGTTTTTCTGCTTGCCGGTAAAGCGGAACGCACCGATAAAAATTAAGGTCTGTACCGCTTCCACACCAGCAGGAACCCGCCTGATGAAATCTTCCAGGGAAGTATAATTTCCGTTCTTTTCACGCTCTTCCATCATTTTACCGGTTGTTTTTGTTTCAAGCCTTTCCAGCAGGCC
>JAKOOI010000318.1 GCA_022701475.1 Weeksellaceae bacterium | reverse complement strand
AATATGCCGTAGCCGTCAATAAAAAACTGGCAGACGGAAATACAGAACTCAAAGCCGGTGATACGGTGGCGCTGATGCCGCCCTATTCCGGAGGATAAAAGCAGGATATGGAACACAACAATGAAAGATATTCACGGCATTACCGCCTGTCGGGCTTTGGAAAACCGGCCCAGGACAAACTGCTCCGGTCATCCGTCCTGGTCATCGGGGCCGGTGGACTGGGCTGTCCGGTGCTGCAGTATCTGGCAGCAGCAGGGGTGGGCACTATCGGGATTGCTGATCATGACCGTATTGCGCTCAGCAATCTTCAGCGCCAGACCCTCTTCTCTACGGAAGAAATCGGCCGGTTGAAAGCAGTAAAAGCCGCAGAAAGGATTAAGGCACTGAATCCTGACATCAATGTTCAGGTCTATACGGATGAAGTAAACCCTGCCAATGCCTGGGACCTTATTGCCCGGTATGACCTGACGGTAGATGCCACTGATAATTTTGCTGCCCGTTACCTGATCAGCGATACGTGTGTGTTGCTCGATAAACCGTTGGTATTCGGAGCGATATTCCGGTATGAAGGCCAGGTGGCCGTATTCGATACGGCCGACAACGGCACCAGGATCTCTTACCGTGACCTCTTTCCGGAACCGCCGGCTCCCGATGAGGTGCAGGACTGCAACGAAGCCGGGGTACTGGGCGTACTGCCCGGAATGATCGGCATGATGCAGGCCAGTGAAGTAATCAAATACATCACCGGGACCGGTGAATCATTAACAGCAAAGCTCCTTACTTTCAATATGCTGAATTATGAAACATTCATTATTGATCTCGTGAAAAGCCGGCAGTCCGATCTCCGGATGCCGAAGGACAGGCTGCAGCTGGAACAGACCAATTATCAATGGATATGCGGATTAGCTGATCCGGCTGTGGAAGAAGTGGAGGCTGAGGAATTTTTAGCATTGATTCAGTCCCGCGAAATTACCGCAGTAGACGTCAGAGAAAGCGGAGAACTTCCGGGTGCTGATTTCCACCATCTTCAGATCCCGCTGTCGGAACTGGAAGGCCGCCTTGCAGAAATCCGGGACAAGCAGGTTCTATTTTTCTGCCAGGGCGGAAAGAGAAGCCTGCAGGCAGCCCGGCTGATGATCTCATTGTCAGAAAATACGGTATACCCCAAAAGCCTCAGAGGCGGAATGAATGCATTAATGGAAAAACAAGATGAAAAAAGAACCTAAGAATATATTTACACAAGGTGCCATTGAACCGGCATTTATTGCAGAAAGCATTGCCGGGCATTCTTCCAAAAAGGGAATCGGCGGCCACGGTATTTTCCTTGGCCAGATCCGGGAAGACATTGTGGAAGGCAAAGCAGTATCTGCCATCGAATATACCGCCTATGAAGAAATGGCATTGGAGAAAATGCATGAAATCCGGGAACAGATCTTCCAAAAATACCCGCTGGCCTGCCTGCATGTATACCACAGTCTGGGAACGGTAAGGGCCGGCGAGATCTGCCTCTTTGTCTTTACCTCATCCAAGCACAGGACCGCTGCTATGGAAAGCTGCAATGAGCTGGTGGAACGCATTAAAAAAGAACTTCCGGTCTGGGGAAAAGAAATCTTTGACGATACTTCCCACCAATGGAAAACAAATAAATAACATGGTAGATATTACCCATAAACAATCCACCCTGCGCAAAGCCATTGCTACCGCTACGGTGGAAACTTCATCCCCTGCAACCATAGAGGCTATAGAACAGCGTAAGGTACCGAAAGGGGATATTTTCGAATTTGCAAGGGCTGCGGCTCTGTTCGGTGTAAAGAAAACCAGCGATGTCATCCCGGACTGCCATCCGCTGCCGGTGGAATACACAAACATCTCGTACCGGATAGAAGGCCTTTCCGTCATTATTTCTGTGGAAGTCCATACCATTTACAAGACCGGAGTGGAAGTGGAAGCCATGCACGGCGCCTCCGTGGCTGCCTTGGTAATGTATGATATGTTGAAACCCATTGATAAAAAGGTGGAAATCCGTAACATCAGGCTCTTGGAAAAAAAAGGAGGTAAATCAGGAGATCGCGAATTTCCGGCTGAAAATCTTAAAGCTGCGGTTGTTGTATGTTCAGACAGTATCCATGACGGAAAAAACGATGATATTTCCGGTAAGGTAATCGTTACTCAGCTTGAAAAGCATGGTTTTCAGAATATCAGCTACACCATTGTACCTGACGAACTGAATACCATTCAGAAAACCCTTGCAGAGCAGAAGGAAAAAAATTACGATCTGGTTATTTTTACCGGGGGAACCGGCGTTTCGGCCCGTGATGTCACACCCGACGCCCTGCTGCCCATGATTGACCGCCCGATGCCCGGCATTATGGAAACGGCCCGCCGTTACGGTCAGGAACGTATTAAAACCGCCATGCTGTCCAGAAGTATTGCCGGTTTCAGCGGAAATACACTCGTGCTCGCCTTTCCGGGTTCTGAAAAAGCGGCCAAAGAATATATGCAGTCTCTCTTCCCGCAGGTGCTTCATGTCTTTCAGCTGAAGGAAAATTACCGGCATTAGCAATCCCTGTTAGAGTTTTTAACTCTAACAGGGCAGGAATTTAGATCCGGTCTAAATAAAGCGGCACTTTGCTACTTTACGGATTTTATCTGCTTTCCGGTTTCTTTTTTGCATAGGCTTCAGGAACACCAAATAAATTACATATGCCTGATCAGAACAACCAATCCATTACCCTGAAAGTGAATGGCCAGGACCATCAGCTCGAACTGAAACCCTGGGTATCCTTACTGGACGCGCTGCGGCACACCCTTCATCTTACCGGAACCAAAAAAGGCTGCGACCACGGACAGTGCGGAGCCTGTACCGTACTCATCGACGGAAAAAGGGTACTTAGTTGTTTAACCCTTGCCGTGATGAAGGACGGAGCTGAAATTACCACCATCGAAGGGATTGGCAGCGAAGACAACTTACATCCTGTACAGAAAGCTTTCATTGAACATGATGCCTTTCAGTGCGGATACTGTACACCGGGACAGATCTGCAGTGCTGTCGGACTCCTGAACGAAGGAAAAGGAAACAGCAGGGAAGAAGTGCAGGACCTGATGAGCGGAAACCTCTGCCGCTGCGGGGCCAACAGGGGAATTATTAATGCCATCATGGCCGTAAAAGAAGAAATATAATGAATAATTTTTCCTATACCCAAGCAGCAGATCTTCAACAGGCCGTTTCGCTGCTGAAAGAAACGGAAGGCAACAAAATACTGGCCGGCGGAACGAATCTTATTGACCTGATGAAGTATTTTGTTACCGAAGCGGATATGCTGATAGACATCAATAAAATATCAGGCTTCAGAGAACTTACAGAACAGGAAGACGGCAGCGTACAGTTGGGCGCACTGATGACCAATGCGGAAACAGCTTATCATCCGGTTATTGAAGAAAGGTATCCTTTGCTCTCAAGAACCATTCTGGCAGGTGCTTCCGCACAGATCAGGAACATGGCTACCAATGGCGGGAATCTTCTGCAGCGTACGCGATGCTATTATTTCTATGATTCTGATGTACCCTGCAACAAAAGGGAACCCGGATCGGGATGTTCCGCAATCAACGGGTATAACCGTATCCATGCCATCCTCGGCCATAACGAGAACTGTATTGCCGTATTTCCTTCCGATATGTGCGTAGCCCTCGCTGCCTTAGGTGCAAAAGTACATGTTACGGGAGCAGCGGGGGAAAGAATCATTCCGTTTGAGGAATTTCACCGTCTGCCGGGAGATGCGCCGGAACTGGATAATACGCTGCAAAAAGATGAGATCATTACCGGCATTGAACTGCCGGCTGAAGGATTTGCAGAAAACTATTCTTACCTGAAACTCAGGGACAGGAATTCCTATGCTTTTGCGTTGGTTTCGGTAGCAGCCGGATTTACCTTGGAGAATGGGACGATCAGGGAAATTGCCATCGCATTAGGAGGTGTCGCCCACAAACCATGGAGGGTGAAAGAGGCAGAAGATTTCCTGAAAGGAAAAGAGCCTTCAAGAGAAAATTTCAGCAGTGCTGCCGATCTGATTCTGGCAGGTGCCAAAGGATTTAAAGATAACGAATTCAAAGTAGGATTGGCCAAACGGGCCATCATCAGAAACTGCATGATGGCACTGAATCCCGAATCCCAGAGACCGGGCGCAAAACCGTCGCTGTAAACCCATTACCATCAAATCCAAAAGAAAAAATTATGAAAAATATACCCTCTGTAGGAACACCGCAGAGCCGTCTCGAAGGCCATCTGAAAGTAACGGGAACTGCAAAATATGCGGGTGACTACAATCCTGCGGACCTTCTGTACGGCTATGTGGTCAACAGTACCGTCACCAAAGGAAAAATAAAATCCATCGATACCTCGGAAGCTGAAAAGCTGGAAGGCGTTGTGGAAATACTGACCCATGACAACCGGCCTTCCACTGCCTGGTTTGATTTTCAGTATGCGGATATGGATGCGCCTCCGGGAACCGTGTTCAAGCCATTAAAAGACAATGAGATCCGGTATAACGGACAGCCGATTGC
>JAKOOI010000280.1 GCA_022701475.1 Weeksellaceae bacterium | reverse complement strand
TTGCTGCAGAAACAGATCAGATGAGAACCGATACCAGAATTTAAGGTGGATATCCGTTGCCGGACACCACCTTAAAAAATAAGGCTAAACCGGAAGGATTCTATTAAAAAGAACTTCCCACTTTAATCTTAAAAACCAAAACAAAAATAACAAAAAATGTCGACAAATGAAAATACACCGCTCTCCCAGAAGTTCTGGGACCGGATGCAGGAATACTGGCACAGCAACAGGAGTTTTCCGCCCGCCCATCCGGACTGGAGGAAGAAAGCAGATCTCGTAGACGGCAAGGTTCCTGCCGCCCAACTGCCCAGCTACGTAGATGATGTGCTGGAATTCGATACGGCCGCAGGGCTCCCGAAGCCGGGGGAAAAAGGAAGGATTTATATTACCACTGCTGATAATAGGCAATTCCGGTGGAGCGGTTCGGATTATATCGGGATCAATCCGGATGAGAATGCCATGATGCTCAATAGCGAGCAGGCCGTCACCGGCAGGAAATATTTCATTACCTCAAACGGCAGTGATGTCATCAACCAGAAGCTATGGCTCAGATCCTTTGACGGGTCTGATCCGGCCGCCGTTTATCACAAAGACGGATACGGGTCAGGAACACTGGGCTTTGACGGCAGGGAATTCCGCTTTACGGGGGCCGGTAATACCGCCTATGCCTACCTTACAGTAAAAGGGATCAGGAAAGAACGCTCAACCGATGATTATCTCCTGACCGGGGGCGGCGGGCATGTCCTGAAGCAAGACCTGGGATTGTCGCATACCCATCAGCACCTGCTTTCCGGGAATACGGGAACAGTTGATGCCAATACCCTGTTGAAGGATTATTATTTTACCTACCATCAGAAAGTGGACCGTAAGTCCGGGAATATGTTTCCTGCAGTAAATGATGCCAATTCGGTCATCAGCATCGCTTCGCAACCCGGCGGGTACGGAGCACAGATCGGATTTAATGATGACCAGGGAACCTTTATAAGATCTGCAACGGCAGGTCGTTTCAGTCCGTGGAAACATTTGGCCTACAGGGATTGGGTCAGTGATTATTACCTTCCTCTCACAGGCGGCAGTTTATCCGGCGATCTGTCTTTGCAGGTATTAAAATCGAATCTCCTGACCGGCCGCCGGATTATGGAGGCCGGCAGCAGCAACCGGCTGTATTTTGGAAATCCCGTAGTGGAGGAAGTGTATCATGAAACAGGAAAAAAGCATGTTTTCTCCAACAAAGGCAATGTGAGCTTCACCATAGACGGCAATGGCAACGCCAATGCGGAAAACGCAATCAACGCCGGGAATGATTCTGAAATACGGGGCAGGTTATTCGGGAAAAGGACGCTGATCGATGCTTCAGGACTGGATGAATCCAGGTATTATCCCGTTACGGTAGAATGCAGCAGCAGCTATCCTTCCACCATCAAGGTGTACAGGACGCTGGATGCATCGATGGGCATACCGTCCTATGCAACGCATAATCTGGGATTCTGGTGTTATTATGAATTCGAGGTGTACGGTAACGGCTGGGGCGTTACCCCTCTTAAAGCGATTTGCAGGTACCAGGATGAGACCTGGGTGAAAAACGGGATCAAAGTCATCGGCTACGATCAGATGGCGTTCTCTTCAAATGCCGTGATTTATGTCAGGGGAGGATCCAGGTACAACTTTGATATCAATACCACCGCAGTTCCGGTACTCCGTTCTTCGTCCTATGCTG
Organism: Weeksellaceae bacterium; assembly: GCA_022701475.1. Classification (GTDB taxonomy): domain Bacteria; phylum Bacteroidota; class Bacteroidia; order Flavobacteriales; family Weeksellaceae; genus Chryseobacterium. The sequence goes on along the minus strand of JAKOOI010000280.1, from coordinate 5,335 downwards.
TATACGGTCAGAGCGTGGAACCTGTGGCAGCAAGGATCTGGAGCGGCGGGATTGCGATGAATGCAAGTACGGATGACATTCAGCATGCGGTTGCAGAATTGGATTTCAATCCTGAACTGAAAGCAGACCGGGAAAACAATGCGGTAGGCATCGGGTTTGAGGCGGGCCTTATCGGCAGTCCCTATATGAAACACAATTGGGGCGTGGCACATCTGGCCACCAAAAGCTGGACGGATACCGGGTTTGTTCCCAACACCCATCCTGCCGCAGGCATTAGCCAGGCCCGGATCGACGGCTGGGACAATTCCATCAGCAGGCTCTCCGCCTCGGAAGAAATCATCCTTGAGGACGATACCCTGAAGATCCGGCCTGAGGAATTTTCACTGGAAGGAAGCAGCGATTATCAGATCGCCAGCAAAAGGTCAAGGCTGCATGTTTTATTCAGGGAAGGTTCGGACCTCAATATTCTGAAGCTGGTCAGAAGGCAGACGATGGTGATTTTCAATTTTGAGAAGGGTCCTGTTGCCATTATTCCGGAAGGATTCAAGCCTTATTCATTGCCATCGCAAGCCAAGGTTACGCTGTATGTCAGTGATACCGATGAGGTCCTGTTCTACAACGAAAGCAGCTTTACCATCGCAAATTAAATTTTTCAAAAAAATATTTTATTGCGACAAGTTCTGTCGCCGGTGCGGAATATCTTTGAATTAACAATAAGAAACGCAGAAAACAAACATTCAATTTTTTTAAACTTCCCGGTTTTCACCATTCAAAAGATGCTGGACAGCCTGAGGTATGCTTAAAAATAAACCCCTTACAACAAAAAAACAGTAAAATGAAAAGAAAAATTAAGACGGCAGGTGGACAGCAGGTTCGGAACCACCTTAAAAAATAGGCGCCGCAACATCCGGGATGCGCTGATGAAAAGCCATATTCCCACTTCATCTTAAAAACCAAAAAAAATGTCAACAAACGATTTAAATACCAACAACGCTTCGCAGACCCTCTTCAGGTTTGCCACCATGAGAAACCCTGAACTGTCGGATCCCAAGAATATCGAAAAAAGATTCATCTTCAGGGACGAGCAGTCACAGCAAAACAGTGCCATCGATAAAGCAATCAAAGTTACCCCGTCTCTCCAGAAACTCTTCCAGGATCCCGGTAAAATTCCAGGTTTCACCCTACTGACGGAAGAAGACCTTAAAACCGGCTATGCTCCTTTTTACGAATACGCCGTATGGGTAGCCCGGAACAAAGCGACTGCCACCAGGCAGGAATTTGACCTGAAGATGAAAGCCTGTAAAGCAGACCAAGGGATTCCGGTAGTCGATCAGAAAATCTGGGACAACCTGGTCTGTCAGGTAGTAACCCGGAAAGAGTTTTATGCCAAAGAGCTGCTGATGCAGATCCTCCATCTGCATCATATCCTCTCGGTGTATGATTTTACCGAAGAATCCTATCAGGAGGTCATAAAGGCTAAAGTGGTCCTGCCTAAGGAACTTTTCCGGGCACCCGGTTCCACCGGAACGTCTTCCGGTTCCCAGCAGGCATCGAAAACCATGCGTTATGATAACAAGAGCATGAAAATGGCGGAAGCGGGAATCGAGCTCCGCCAGAGCCGCGACCTTTCGGCATCCCTGAAAAAAATGCAGGAAGCTTATAAGAAGCAGTATGATACCGCTTACCAACAGCAGTATGCAGATTATCAGGAAAAGGCAAAACCCCTTCAGAAACAGCTGCAGAAAGAAACGGCCGCGGCGGATAATAAAAAGCAGATCCTTGAAAACCGGATCAATTACCTGACCCAGCTGAGCGTTGCCGATCCGGAGAAGTTCTATGCCAACAGCGAGCTGGATATGGAAATGCACCGGATCAAGGATGAAATCCTGAACATCCCTTCCAGTGAAGTGGAAATTCCGGAATTTATCTTCAGTTTCGGACCTGAGATCGATGCCGCAGCCATTGAAAGCGCGTTGGGAACGGAAGATAAAAGTACGCTGTGCAGGGTATTCGGGGCTTCCGGTGTTCCGGCAGCACTGTCCGGGGTTTCTACTTTTGAGGAAATCACCCGCGCGGTAGAGCAGCACAGACAGTTGCTGCAGCAGAAAGTCCTCGACAATACCGTACTGAATGAAGAGACTTACGCCAATATAGGCGGTGTGATCGTTCCGGTTTCCAATACCTCGAAAGCCGGCAGCGGTTCGGTCATTCCTTTCGGCATCAAGACCTGGCTCCAGCCTGCGGCAGCCGGACACACGATGCTGCTGAAAACCGACGGCAGCGGTTCCAAACATATTGTGTACGGGAGTTACAGGCTACAGTCTTCCAATCAGCACCTGCTGGCAACAGGGACTACGGCGGAGGCCGATGTCCTGCCGTATGTCACCAATCTGTTTACCGGGGCGGAAAAGATCCCGCTCAACAGTATGGAAAAATATGAAGTCCTGATCATTGAAGGCGAAGTAACACTGAATGACGGAATCGTGTATACGATGTATGGGAGACTTGACTATACCCACGATACGATGTTTAAATTCGAAGGTGAAGGTACCCTGACGCCAAAAGACAGGGCCACCGATTCAGGCCAGGGATCGGGAACCTCCGGCCCGGAAACCCCGGCCTATCCCGGCGATATGTTCATTCCTTCCGGTTTCGGGATGAAGAATATCGGGGTGGCTGATTATAAAAAAGTAGAGCAGAGCACCTACTGCTACGCAGAGGGCGAAGTGGCCCATATCGAAAATATCATGGCCCGCGAATATAAGGAAAGGTCGACCCGCAGATTCAAGCGCAGCGAATCCCAGACCACCAAATCCTCCGAATCCGAAAAGGAAAAGCTGACCGATACGACTTCCACCGAAAGATTCGAAATGCAGAACGAAGTAGCGAAAGTCCTTCAGGAATCCAAAGATTTTGCAGCCCAGGCAGGAGCTACTGCCAATTGGGGCGGAGGAAGCCTGGGAACACCTTCATTTGGCATAAATGCCAATGCAAGCTATGCTACCCACAATTCCAAAGAGGAAAGCAACCGCCAGGCCGTAACGGAGGCCAAGGATGTCACCGCCAGGGCACTGGACCGGATAGTGACCAAAGTGAAGGAAGAACGGATCGACAAAATCCTGGAGGAATTCGAGGAAAACAACAAGCATGGCTTCGATAATACAAAAGGAAACAGCCATGTCGTAGGCGTATTCCGATGGGTGGATAAAGTAGTGAAAAACCAGATCTATAATTACGGAAAACGGATGATGTTCGAATTCATGATTCCGGAACCGGCCAAACTCCACAGGCTGGGAATGACAGTGACCGGTAAAACGGAACCGAATCTTGTAAAGCCGGTGGACCCGAGAGAATCTGCACTGCATAAACTGGATAACTTTTCTTCTCTGGAGGACGATACCAAACTGAAATTCTGGCTGACCAAATATAATATAGAAGTAGATGATTTTCCAAAGGATTCATTATACGTTGGTAAATCCTTTTCATTTAAAGCTGAAGTAGTCCTAAATAATGAAAGTGAGCGCTACGGAGAAAGTGTGAATGTGGAAGTTCCGGCGGGATATGAAGCAACAGGAGCTTCAACGACGTGGGCGGAAAATGGAGATGGTCCACCAGATTGCGTAAGAGTTATTGTCGGTGACCAAAGAATTTATAAAGATTTAGTTTTAGAAACCACAATCAGAAGGTTCCAGAACTTTGTTCCTATTTCATACTCGGCTCAGAACCACCTTTCAGGAAATCTTGCGGTAAGTATCAGATGTGAGATAACCCGGGAAGCCAAAAACGCATGGCTGCAGAAGACCTTCAATAAAATTATTGAAGCTTACCAGGCCGAGCAGGCCCGGTATGAGCAGGCGGTAGCGGATATCAAAAAAATAGGTTCCAACCCGGGCTTCTACAGGCAGATTGAGAATACCATCCTGAGAAGGAACTGTATTTCCTACATGATCAACCAGGATCCGGATACGGAACTGACCTTCGGGAAGAAAAGGTATTACACCCATGACCGGTCTGCATTGGAAACCTTTACCAATACCGATATCCTGGTGAAGAAAGAGCTTGACCAATACGCTGCTTTCGTGAAGTTTATGGAGCAGGCTTTCGAATGGGAAATCATGAGCTACCACCTGTACCCGTATTATTGGGGCGAGAGGAAATCCTGGTCGGAACTGTACCAGTCCGATGACAATGACCCGATCTTCAGGGCATTCATGCAGTCCGGGATGGCCAGGGTGATTGTAACGGTGCGTCCGGGCTTCGAGGAAGCCGTGAGTCATTTTACCGCTACCGGGCAGATCTGGAACGGCGGGGAAGTGCCTGTGATCGATGATCCTTTGTTCCTGTCATTGGTAGACGAGATGCGTTCGCCGGAAGCCACTAAGGAGGGCGAGCCGTGGAGAGAACGGATCCCGACTTCCCTTACCATCCTGCAGGCGGATTCCATCGGCCTGAAAGTGGAGAAAGCCCTGCCTTGCCACTGTGAGCCGGGCATAAAGTTCAGTGATACCCTGGGCGAGATGTGCGACAGCGGCTTCGTGCTGAACAGCAACCAGATCGGGCAAAGTTCTGATAAATGGATTGAAATTAGTTTTAATGGGATGGATAAGTCAAGATTCAAAACGATTGGAGATGCAGATGAGGACAATTTATTTGCTAAACCATATGAATGTTTAGGGAATACAATTAAAGTTGACAGAGAAGCTTCTTGGTTAAAGACGGATTCCATTATTAAGTTGTATAAGGCTTTAGCTGAAGAAATTTCTCAAATAGAAGGTGTAGAAGCTTATCCAACAGGAGAAAATGGAATTACTTTCAAAATTAATGTAAGTAAAATTAAAAATTTTAGTTTTAAGAAAGGAGCCTTTGGGGAACCTCTTGATGTTCTGAGATTTACAGTCAATACCGAAGAAGGGTATTTAAAAATCTATTCTCCTGACTTCGATTCATACGGTGAACGTATCTTAGATAGGGACGGAAAGTCACTATTGAAATCTGATTTTACGGATAATGCTCCATTGAAGAAATTCTTAGTGTAATCTACAATTGAATTTAATTTAATCATGAGCCGGATAAAAACCGGGGCTATTTGGCAGCACGAGAAAGTGCTGCCTTATATCCTCACGTCCTTAAAGGAAAAGATTAACGACATTACTGCGGTAGAAAAGATCATTCTTTTCGGCAGCAGGGGAAGACTTCCCGTAGAACGATGGAATGAATTGGAAGGAAAAGATTGGGATGTATTGGTACAGGCAGGATTTAAACTGAAAAATGCTGATGTTTTAGTTGATGAAGATTATCACCTGGATCTCTTGGTTCTGGATAAAGCCAGGGTTAA
>JAKOOI010000230.1 GCA_022701475.1 Weeksellaceae bacterium | reverse complement strand
AGGGAACCTCAATACCTATATTGGTGCCCAGCTTGGAAATTCGGGATATATAAGGCAACGCGATCTGGAATTTTCCCTGAAAGACATTCCGAGGTCCGGACTTATTGAACAGGTAGAAGAAACAATGGAGATGATCCTGTTTTCATTCGATAAACTGACGGAAGAAGATCTCAGAAAGGATTATCCGATCGAGCCTTTGGGATATCAGATGACTACCGGCTATTTTCTGATCCATCTGTATGGGCACCTGAATTACCATCTGGGCCAGGTCAATTATCACCGGAGACTGCTGGATATCCTGTAATGCCATCAACAAAACCGGAATACTTTAAACCTGTAAAGTTCCGGAAGAGGCTGCCGCTATTTCTCAAACAGCATAGGGGTAATGAAATCATTTCCTTTTCCCCTTGCCGGCGAATATTCCCTTCCGTAATAGATGATCTGGAGATGAAGCTTATTCCACGATTCTTCCGGCCAGAGGGCCTTTGCATCTTTTTCCGTTTCTATCACGTTTTTACCGGAAGTAAGTTTCCACTGCGTCATCAGCCGGTGGATATGGGTATCTACCGGAAATGCGGGGAAACCGAATCCCTGGCTCATGACTACGGAAGCCGTCTTATGGCCTACTCCCGGAAGAGCCTCCAGTTCTTCATAGGTTTGCGGTACTGCTCCATTATGCCTTTCCAGCAGCAGTTCGGCCATCCTCTTCAGGTTTTTTGCTTTGGTATTGGAAAGCCCGATTTCTTTAATTAATTCACGGATCTGATCCACTTCAAGCCGGGCCATCCGTTGGGGGGTGCCTGCTATCCTGAAAAGTTCCGGGGTTACCTGGTTCACTTTTTTGTCGGTGGTCTGGGCAGAAAGGGCCACGGCCACCATCAGGGTATAAGGATCCGTATGATCCAGCGGGATGGGAACCTGAGGATAGATTTTATCCAGTTCTTCCTGAACGATCTTAGCTCTTTGCTTTTTTGTCATAGAACGATTAAATTTGAACAAAAATAAATGATTATGTTGAAACCCGGAGATAAATTACCGCCGTTTACAGGAATAAACCAGGATGGGGACACCATTGATTCGAAAAGCCTGGCCGGTAAAAAACTGGTTGTCTTTTTTTATCCGAAAGCAAGTACACCCGGCTGTACGGCGGAAGCCTGTAACCTGAGGGATAATTATGGAGCCCTGCTGGCACAGGGATTCCTGCTGCTGGGCATCAGTGCAGATTCTGTGAAAAGCCAGAAAAATTTCAGTACCAAGTATGGGCTTCCGTTTGATATGATTGCGGATGAAAACCGTGACATCATCGGTAAGTTCGGCGTCTGGCAGCTGAAAAAATTTATGGGCAGGGAATTTATGGGCATTGTAAGAACCACTTTTGTTTTTGATGAAACCGGAACCTGTGTTCAGGTCATTGACAAGGTGAAGACCAAAGACCATGCTTCACAGATTCTGGAGGCATAAGCCCTCAGGATTTCAGATCTCCTGCCGGTACCTTAATCTTTTACCGCTATTGACAATATGATTATTCCGTTTCGTAATACATCAGTTCCTCAGCATCACCGGGGAGGGTAATCATGTTACGGAATTTCAGTCCCAGTTTCTCAATCAGTTTCTGAGAGGCATTGTTATCTTTTGCCGTAATGGCTGAAATTTTCGGCAATCCAAAATCATTCATTCCTATCGACTTTACTTTTAAAGCTGCTTCACAGGCATATCCGTTTCCTTCGAATTCTTCAAGAAGCGAAAAGCCGATATCTGCAATATCAAGGCCTTCCCTCACAAAGATGCCTACGCCGCCGATTTTATGGTTTCCCTCTTTGGTAAGGATCAGATAGTTTCCGAAACCCAGTTTTTCAAATTGGGGGAGAAACCTGTTTTTAATGTATTCTGATGCATCGGAAATGGTTTTCAGGTTCCTGTCGCCGATGTATTTTATAAATTTAGGACGGCTGTAAAGGTCAAGGATAAATTCGGCATCCTCCGGAGATACCGGCCGCAGCACAAGCCTTTCCGTTTCATAAAAATTATCTGCGTTTTGCTGCTTTTGCAGGTTTCTTAGATTCATCTTTAGTTTCTTCCGGTTTTTCGATTTTTAAAAGCCTCGGGTTGTTTTTACATTTCTTGTTGTACAGTTCAATATAAGGCCCGTTGTCCTTTACATCCACTACTTTTCCTGTCGATCTTTCTACTGTAAGCGTAAAATGTTTTTTCTGGTAAGGGCATTCCGCAGAGGTAATTTTTCCCAGATCCAGATGGTAAAAAGACCGGTCTTCCTGGTAATTCCCTGCCATATCCCTGAAATCTTCATCAACAATATATCCGTCTGCTGCTGCTACGGCAGCCGCATCATAAATATTGTCAATTTTCCCTACAAAATTTTTAAGTGCATTCAGGTCGGTGACATATTCCGTTTTTCCGCCGGAAGAATAGACGATGTAATAAGATTCATCTTCTGATGCGATTCCCATATTAAAACCTGATGCCGGAGAAATAAAATCCTTCACCACTCCGGACTGCTTAATAACCGTATCTTTTCCGTAATTCTTATGAACCAGCATCCACGAATCCGTTTTCCGGTCCGGAACAATATTCTGCAGAATTCCCCCAACGTGTGGAAAATGCTGTTTTCCCTGGCCATACAGAGATGTACCGGTCAGCAGAAAAATAAGGATACCGAATGTATAGATCAGTTTTACCATGGTATAGAAACGCAGAAACACAGCGATTATTTTACATGAAT
>JAKOOI010000229.1 GCA_022701475.1 Weeksellaceae bacterium | reverse complement strand
CGAACGAACACGCCAGGCTGTGGAAAAGAACGGCTTCAAAATTATTTTTATGCTCATCCAGGCTGGTTTCAAATTCCACTGCCTTTTGCTCCAGCTTTTTCAGGATATTTCCCTCATGAAAACAAATGGGAACTTTTGCTACATCGAAAACAGCTTCGCAGGGAATAAACCTTTCTCCCTCCGCCAGCTTTTCATACTTGCGCAGGATGTTTCCGTTGATGTAATCCTTCAGTTCCAGGGTCGGTACACGGCCGGCTATCAGCTCATCAATTTCGATGTCGTGATGGAAAACAACATGCAGGATAATGTTTTTGTAGTTGGGGTCCCGGGAATGGTTATGGAAAATCCAGTCGGATGATTTGATGTGCAGTTCAACAGGCCCTGCCAGGACTATATTTCCAGTTTTTATTCTGGCATCCAGAAAATCAGGCCCTGCATTCGTATTCCAGACTCCTGAATGAAGGATTTCTATCGGATTCCCTTCCGTATCCCTGAAATCAAACCTGCTGAATATTTTGAAATTCCAGAGGTACTGTAATAATTTCTCTGTCATACCATGTGTTTTGTATGACTAATTTAAGGAATTATTTAAAATCAGGCTGATTTCTTTAAAGAAAATCTCCGGCGAATTTCAAACAGACGAAAAAAAATCAGAGTTGGAAAAACCCTGATTTATATTCTCATATGATATTATATTCTGCTCAGTTCCGCTTTAAATTGTTCTATGGTCGTCCGGTACATTTCCTCGTATACCGGAAGTATATTTTTAAGATCGAACTTAAAAGCCTGTTCTTTTGCGTTGTCTTTCATTTGGGCCAGCAGTTCATCATTGCTGAGAAGCTTGATGGTATAATTGCTCATGGCTTCCACATTCCCTATCTCTGCCAGGTATCCCGTCTCGCCCTGGATGTTCACTTCAGGAATTCCTCCTGCATTGGAGCTGATCACCGGAGTACGGGCGGCCATAGCTTCCAGAGCTGCCAGTCCGAAACTTTCCTGTTCCGAAGGAAGCAGAAAGACATCTGAAAGCTGAAGGATTTTATACAGATCGTTCACTTTACCCAGCAAGCGGATCTTGGAAATAAGGTCCGGATTTTCTTCCAGGAACTGATTGACTTTTTCCATATCCGGCCCTTCCCCGATGATGATCAGTTTTGACTGTACTTTTTTCTGGACGTTTTTGAAGATCTGAAGCACTTCATCCACCCGCTTTACAGGACGCAGGTTAGAGACATGGATCAGGATCTTCTCATCCGGATTCGCAAACTGGGTGCGCTGACAGTCGTTGCGCTCTTCAAACTCCCCGTTATCAATAAAATTGGTGATCACCTGGATTTCTTTTTTGATTTTAAAGAACTGCAGGGTATCCCTTTTCAGACTTTCGGAAACCGAAGTAATGGCATCCGACTGATTGATGGAAAATTCCACGGCATGTTTATAGCTCGGATGCTGGCCTACCAGGGTAATATCGGTTCCATGAAGTGTCGTAACCAAAGGAATATCGTTGTTATCTTCTTTAAGCATCTGTTTCGCGGTAAAAGCAGCATACGCATACGGAATAGCATAGTGGGCATGGAGCAGGTCCAGTTTATAAAGATTCACGACCCGGTAAATCATTGAACTTAACGCAATGTCATAGGGCTGATACTGGAATAGCGGATAGGTCTGCACATTTACCCGGTGGAAGAAAATATTAGGGTTGGTAATATCCAGCCTTGCAGGGAGTGCAGAGCTGATAAAATGAACTTCATAGCCCTTGTTGGCAAGGGACATGCCTAATTCTGTTGCTACAATTCCGCTTCCGCCATAGGTAGGATAACAAAGGATGCCTATTTTCATATTATAGATAAAACGGAAACCCGTTTCTGTTTTTTTAGAGTTAATATTACACGAATGATTGATTTCATATTCTGAGGAAATCCCGATCCCGATTTTCTGTACCTATCGATCTGTTTGATTACCTGATTCCACATCAAGCCCCATTCCCGGTTTCAGACTTTCATTCACCAATACCGGAAGCCTTCCATGGATTTTTGTCTTTCCTAAGAATGCATCTGCAGTGGCCGTCATGGCGTCTTCATTGTTTTCATAGGAGACCAGTACGGTGGAAACTTTGGAAAGGTCAATGTCTTTCAGGGCATAAGGGCTTCCGAAGACATCCAGGATTATCTTGTTGTTACCGGCCAGTTCGGTCAGTACTTTTTTGGAGGCCTCTGAGATTTTATAAGGCTTGTAAGCCGTGGAATTATCTTTATGAAGGCCTACAATAACCGTTGAATGGGCGGGAATCGTCCGGATCTCCTCCTTTCGTTTTATCATGATGTTGGCGCCCATCCGGTCGGCGAAAGCCTGATAAGGGGCTTCTTCCAGCGGAACGTAATACACTGGCTTTCCGTTCAGGGGAAGCAGCTTTTGTTCATCTTTTAATAAAGTCAGGGCATGGGAATATAAGTTTCTCACCAGCATTTTGTGAGAATCATTGTTGAGGTCTGCATTGATGTGATCCGGATTTCTGGGTTCATAGCGGTCCAGTCCCAGAAAATATTTCGTCAGAAGAATTTTCTTTACGCTTTCCTCCAGTCTGGACCGGGAAATTTTTCCCTCATCAATAGCCTGCCGGATCAGTTTTTTTCCGGCAGCCACACCCTGTGAAAAAAGCATGATGTCATTTCCGGCCTCAAACGCCATGGCATCCAGTTCGCCCGGTTTGTACTTGTTGGCAACAGCTCCCATGTTCAGGGCATCGGTAATGATGAGCCCTTTGTATCCTAATTTTTCTTTGAGGAGACCGGTAATGATATTTTTGGAAATGGAAGCGGGAACCCCTTTTGCTGGCTCCAGTGCCGGAACATAGAGGTGGGCTACCATTACGCCGCCTATACCCTTATCCATCAAAGCTTTGAAAGGTGCGATCTCCACAGCATTCAGCCGTTCCTGGGTATGGGAAACTACCGGTAGATCCAGATGGGAATCGGTATCGGTATCACCATGTCCCGGAAAGTGTTTGATGGCCGCAAGGATGTTGTTATTCTGAAGTCCGTTTGCGTAGGGGAGGGCAGAGCTGACCACATTATTCACTTCCGATCCGAAGCTCCGGTTGCCGATAATGGGGTTTCCGGGATTGGTGTTGACATCCACTACCGGCGCAAAATCCCAGTTGATGCCCATCCTGCGGCAGTCTTCAGCAATTTTGGCTGCCATTTTCTCAATCAGGCTTTTATCCTGGATAGCGCCTAAGGTAATGGCCCATGGAAATTTATGGGCTGCCGGAATTCTCTGGAATACGCCCCATTCGGCATCCATTCCGATCATCAGGGGGATTTTGGATGTCTGCTGGAATTCATTAACCAAAGCAATTTCCCTGGCCGCATCGTCCTGCATCAGGATCAGTCCTCCTATTTTATCATTCCTGACAATATTCCTTACGTTGCTGATTTCATTTTCCCCTTTATTGGTATACAGGGCAACAATAAAAAGCTGTCCGAGTTTTTCCTCCTGGGAAAGGCTGCTGTAGGTTTTATCAACCCATTGCTGTGCTTTCCTGATTTCTTTTTTCGACAGATGGGGCGGCTGATACTGAGCCGAGAGTGATGAGCCGGAAAAAAACAGCATGAAAAGCGAAGCAGACAGGAGTTTCTTCATAATTTTACAATAAGAACAAAAATACGATTAAAAAGATGATGAAAACAAAGTTTTCCTGTTTTTTGGTATATGTTTTGAATAGGGTTTATGAATAATAAACAACTAAACTTCCATACAATGAAAAAAATTATTCCTATTCTGCTTCTGGCTTTCGTAAGCCTGTTTGCTTTCAGTTGTGATAATAATGATGATAACAATACGGCTCCTTACGAGGATAATGATACCATTGCTGTAGCATATGATATCAATAATGCTTCTTTTACCAGAATAAACAGCGGTCTTTACAGGTATACGAATGTATTTAATACGCCCCTGGTCCAGTCTGATGTCGTACTGATTTATATGCAGACCGATACGGGTACAGGAGGCACTCCGGTTTGGAGATTACTTCCTTATACCTACTTTGTAGGAAATGCTGCTAATGATGCGGTGGATTACGGATTTGATTTTTCTAAGAATGATATTGCCATTTACGTAAGTTCCAGCCTGAACCTGGACAGCAGCGGAAATGCTACCTATTATACCAATAAGAGATTCAGAGTGGTCATAGTTCCTGCAAATACCGGTAAGAATTCAGGGGTAGATTATAATGATTATAACAGCGTAATCAAATTCTACAATATCAATGAATCTAAGATTACGGTTAAAAACTAACAGCTTTAATCATCAGTCAGAATATATCTTTTCAGTTTTTATAATTACAGAAAGCTCCGGAAAATTTTTCCGGAGCTTTTACTTTACTTTTATTTTATCTGATGTGAAATCTTATTGATTTACAGCTGTTCATTGTCATCAATAAGCAGATGTCCGAAATAATCTTTCTTGGTCTGTAAATATCCTCTGCTGTTCTCATTGGCCGGGATCTGAAGCGGTATCCGGGAATGAAGCCGGATATTGCTGTCTACCACATATTTTACCTTTTCAGGATTATTTGTGAGAAGGTTGATTTCTTTAACCTCAAGCAGATTCAGTATTTCTATGGCAACGCCAAAGTTTCTGTCATCAGCAGGCAGGCCCAGTTTCAGATTGGCTTCCACCGTATCAAAACCCTGCTCCTGTAAAGAATAGGCTTTCAGTTTGTTAATAATCCCTATATTTCTTCCTTCCTGACGAAGGTAGATAATTATACCGCCGTTTTCATGGATGTATTTCATTGCGGCATCCAGTTGCTGGCCGCATTCGCATTTTTTAGAATGGAAAACTTCACCGGTAATGCATTCTGAATGAAAACGGACATTGACAGGTCTGGAAAAGTCTGTATTTTCAGCAACAATAGCCATATGAGGCATCCAGTCGTTTTCATTTTCAGATAAAGCAATCATCCGGAATGTACCGTACTCGGTAGGAACATTGGATTCCGCCTGAATTTTAATCATTGATTGATCCCCTTGATTGTATATTAATTAAATCCCTTTAGCATAATCCTCAATAACGGAAATATTGGATTTGATCCTGACCAGGTAACGGTTCAGGACTTCATTTTCGTCGGTATTAAGGTATTGTCTTAATTGCTGTACTTTTTTGTATGATTTCTCAAAATTCCTGATCGCCTTTTTCTTTCCGCCGGCATTATTTACATCAATGGCATAGAGGTAATTCTGCAGGTTATACTTTAAAGCCGTAATTTCGTCATTTAAAGCATTGTTTTTAAAGCTGGGAAAAGTGGCGATGAGGTTTGAAATCTCGGAGGCACTGGTATTTCCTTTTAAGTTAGCATTAATAGTGGTGAATGTGCCCTTATTGGAATCTGATCCTTTGGTATCGCTGTAAAAGCTGGCTGACAGCGGAGAAAAATTGGGTTTTTCCGTTGCGCAGGATGTTGTAAACAGTACTATTCCACAAAAAACTAATCGTTTCATTTTTGCCCCTTTTGATAGAGGATTGGATTAAGACTTTCATCGTTGTACATCTTCATCTGTTTGTACACCTTTATCTTAACATCACCGTTCTCAATATCAGAAAGCAACTGATCAATTGAAGTGGAAAGGTCTTCATGCTGAGCAAGGAGAACATCCAGTTTTGCCTGGCAGGCAGCGCGGTGCTCTTCTGAAGCCGAAGTCCTGTTGGCTTCCAATGACATGTGGTAAACTTTAAGCGCAAGTATAGACAACCGGTCTACTGCCCAGGCAATAGTTTCCGTATTGATTTTTGCATCAGTTTTAGGAGTTATATTCTCGTACTTTTTCAGGAACCAGCTGTCAATAAACTCCACCAGATCAGTTCTTTTCTGGTTGGAAGCATCAATCGTCCTCTTCAGTTGAAGAGCCTCAGCCGGATCAATATTTTCATCTCTGATTATATCTTCCAAATGCCATTGAACGGTATCAATCCAATTCTTTGCATACAAAATCCGTTCCAAAGTATCTTTCTCAAACGGATTATTAATCGCTGCAGTAACATCATCCCATGTGTGATAATCTTCAATGGATTGATTGAAGATTTTCCAGGCTGTCTCGGTAAAATTCATGAATTGAGAATTTTAGTTGCCTGACGGATTATTGTTGGTGGTTTTGTTTTCAGAACCCGGCTTGTCTTCTTCCTTTACGGCATCTTTAAATTCCTTGATTCCAGAACCTACTCCTCTCATCAGTTCAGGGATTTTCTTACCTCCGAAAAGTAATAACAGAATGATCGCTACGATCAGGATGTGCTGCCATGACAGCGACAATATTGTTAATGTATTCATTTCAATTTTTTTACAAAGTTAGTTCTTTTTTTAATAGGAAATCCAACCTAGTGGATCTACCGGTGTACTTCCGTTCCATACCTGGAAATCCAGGGTATAGGTTCCGTCAAAATCCTGGCCAATTACGCCTACCGGTGTGCCTGCGGAAACCTGTTGCCCCTTGGAAACGGTTACATTTCCCAGGTTCGAATAGATGGTAAAATAGCTTCCATGCTTCAGGATTACCGTTTTGGTGCCGTCACTGTTGGCCAATACGGAAGATACGCTTCCCGGGAAGACGGATCTGGCTCTGGTTCCTGAAGGAACGGAAATTTTGATTCCGTTGTTTTCCTCATCGATGTTTTTAAATACAGGGTGGGGGTGTCTTCCGAAGCGGTGCGTAATCTGGCCTGCCCTGTCTGCCGGATAGCCGAGTCTTCCTTTGTTATCTGCAAAATTGCTTCCGGCAACTGTAGTGACGCCGTAGCTCGTCATTGCCTTGGTTTCGGCTGCTTTTTTATCATCTTCATTTTTCTTGGCAAGCGCTGTTTGAGCTGCTCTTGCGGCGGCCACTTTTTCAGTAGCTTCTTTTGCTTTTGCCGCAGCCTCTTCTGACGCCTTCTGGGCAGCTACTTTCCGGGCTTCATCTCTTGAGGTGGCTTCAGCCCTCCTTGCTTCTTCGCTGCGTTTTCTCTCTTCTTCCGCTCTTTTTGCCGCCAGTTCAGCTGCTTTTCTCGCTTCGGCTTCTGCTGCCAGCCTTTCTTTTTCAAGCGCTTGCGCCCGGGCTTTGTTTTCAGCTTCAATTCTTGCTTTTTCCCTTTCAGCTGCTATCTTGGCCAGACGGATTTTTTCGGCTTCTGCTTTTTTTCTTGCTTCTTCCTCTGCTTTTGCAATTCTGATTTCCTCAGCAATAATGCTCCTGATCTGTCCTTCGAGTGCTTTGGATTGGGTTTGTTTCTGTCTGAGTTCCGAACTCAGTTTGGATTCGTTTTTCTTAAAATCTGCCACCAGTTGCTCTTTCTGAGCCCGTTCCGTAGTAATGGTTGCAAGGTCTTTCTGCTGATTTATCAGGAGATTGGCTTTGGATTTTACTGCATTCTGCTTCATGGCAATGGTCTGCTTGATTTTTGCCGCTGCATTTGAAATTTCGGCCGCTTTCTTATCCTGGTAATCCGAGTACTGTTTTAAATACTGGACCCTGCGGATGGCCTCGCCCATATTTTTGGCAGAAAGAATAAAGGTTACCTTATTCTGGACTCCTTTGTTTTTATAGGCATTCACGAGCACTTTTGCATAGTTGTCGCGCAATACTTTCAGTTCTTTATTCTGATGGTTGATATCAAGCTGACGAAGATAGATTTCATCTTCAATGAATCTTTTCTCCTTTTGGGTATTGTTGTATACTTTTTCCCTGAGTACCAGTTTTTTGTTTACATTATCAAGATAAGCAACAGAAAGTTTGGATTCATTTCTGGTTTTTGCTAAATCTGTATTGATCTGGGCAATTTGTTTTTTAAGTTCGGCATTCTGCTTCTGCAGCTGTTCTTTTTTATTGCTCTGGCCATAATGCAGCCCAAACAAGACCATACCTATTAAAAAGCTAAATTTTTTAATCATTGAATCTCGATTTTCTTATAACTGGATGGTACGGAATAGGGCGTATCCATCCTAGAAAAATCAAATTTCGTATTTTCCAGTAAAATCTGGCTGCTTTTTGAACCTTTTATAATTATTTTAACATTTCTCGGAAGGCGTATCCCATTGATTTCCTCCCAATTGCTGTAGGCTATTTCCAGTTCGTCCGGAAAGAGAACATCCTTAAGGCTGACATTCAGTAGGTCATAATTCGTATCATACTGTAAAACAATTTTATACTCCCGGGTTTTTTCATCCGTTACAATTTTCTGGTTGGTATTGGAAACCATTTTAAATCCCTGGGCATTCCGGGTTAACGTAAACTGGGAATCATTGATCTTTACAAAAGTCCTCCCGATAAGAATTCTTTCCAGCGACTGGTAATCTATAAAGTTTACATTCAGCAGATTATTCAGGTAATCGAAATCCGAATCGATATAGGTCTTGCTGGTTTTATCCTGTCCCTTGATTCCTTCAGGGGTAGCGATGCCACGGGCTACGGTAAAGAGCAGTGCCTGAAGATTCATCCAGACCTTTTTATCTTTCTCAATATAAATGACAGCATCCAGGGTAGGAATGAAACTTCCGGTCTCCACATTCACTTTGCTGCTGATCTTGATCTGCTCGAATTTAGGTGGGATGAGGACAT
>JAKOOI010000225.1 GCA_022701475.1 Weeksellaceae bacterium | reverse complement strand
TTTCGTTCCAGAAAGCATGGTCTTTTTTAAATGGATAATGATAGGTTCCTGTCAGAAATCCTGTTATGAGTGCTGTAAACTGCTTTTCATTCATAAAATCAGCTACAAGAAGCGTAGGTAAAGCCTGGATGTTTTTCTTATAGGTCTGCGCAAACTTAACGGCTGCCTGCCGGATTTCAAAGTCCTGCAGCGCAGATTTTCCAAGTCCGATGAAGTACACCGTTCCTTCTTCGTGGGTATGCACAAAGGTTTCATATTTTTTTCCGCTGAAAAAGCCGGAGATATTGCGGTTGAAATTCCCGGACGTCTTGTCCCATTCTTCTTCGGTAAAAAGATGGAAAACCTGCGTGTATGTCTTGTTTTTTTTATTGATCAGTTTCATAATATCAAAGGGTTTTGCTTTTCTGCCGGGGCTTTACTTCCACAGGGTTTTCGGTATTGTTGTAGAACAGCCATTCGATGGCCCTTGGAAATTCCTGGGACCAGTAAAATTCACTGTGTGTCCCTTCGGGGTTGATGCTCGTACGGAGTTCAAAATCAAAAAAGTTTTTCTTGTCCCATTCTTTAAGGTAATCTTCGAAAATATGGAGTCTCTTTACCATTTTTGAACCTTCCTGCTCTCCTCCGTAGAGGTAAATCTTCATTGCAAAAGGGTTCCTGAAGTTCATCACCGGGAAATTATTGTTCGGTTCCACCCATAAAGAGGGTGAAAAAATCAGGAGTTTGGAATAAACTTCGGGGTATAGGAATCCGCTGTAGATACTGATCAGTGCTCCTAATGAGCTTCCGCCGATGCCGGTATTGTCCCTGTCGCTTTTGGTACGGTAATGCTGGTCCACGAAAGGTTTCAGGGTATCGGTGATAAAACGGATGTACTTTTTTCCTTCCGAACCGTTGGCCACATGATCATTATCGAAAATATATTCCCTGATGCGGTCCTCGCTTCCGTGTTCGATGGCAACTACAATAACGTCGCCCCGGCCGTATTCCGCCAGTACGGAAAGCTTTTTATCAATTTCCCAGTTGCCGTAGTTGCTGCCTTCATTGAAAAGATTCTGTGCGTCCTGAAGATAAAGTACGGGATAGCTTTTATCGGAAACATAATAATCATACGGCAGCAGTACCCAGACCTTTCTGGAACGGTCCAGCTGCGGCATGTAGAATTCTTCCGAAACCACCTCGGCAATAGGATCATATTCTTTCTTGAAAGGTCCCCAGTTAAGCCGCCATTTCCCTACGCCATCCTGTGCTCTTCCCGAAGCTTTCATGGTTCTCCTGTTAGGCGTAATGTTACCCTGAGCATCCAGCTCTACGTTTTCCCAGCCCCCTTTGGTAAATTTATATTCAATATCATCCGGCAGCCACTGATCACCGATATCGATAAAATAGTGCCGCTGATCTGCAGATTTCAGCCGGAAACGGTAATCCCTGGGATTCCATCCGTTAAAATTTCCCGTAATATAAACGGGCCTGTCATCCTGTTCTTCTGTGTAAAGCTCAAACCTCATCATAAGTGTTTAAAAATTCTGACGCCTAAATTTATAAAAAAATCTTTTATATCTTATGGCCTTTACTGCATTAAAAGATCATTAAAAAATGATATATTTGAATGAGACAAATGATGGAATGTCGTTAACGTAATAATTACTTCATTAATAATTAACACATCCTGCCGTTTATTTAAGTAGTTTCAGAAAATATAACCTAAACAAAAACCGTAATGAAATCGGTTCTTACGTACAGCCTTTTTACAGATCAGGATATTTATCTCTTCAGGGAAGGTAAGCATTATAAACTTTATGATAAATTCGGTGCCCACTCTATTGAAAGGGAGGGCATCCCGGGCGTCTACTTTTCAGTCTGGGCCCCGAATGCCAGACATGTTTCGGTGATCGGGAATTTCAACGGCTGGAACCATTCCGTCCATTCCCTTTTTCCAAGATGGGACGGGTCCGGGATCTGGGAAGGCTTTATCGCCGGCCTGACCTGGGGAACACTGTATAAATATGCCGTCGAAACCTATTCAGGAGAAATACTGGAAAAGAGCGATCCCTATGCCCTGAGCTGGGAACAGAACCTGCAGGCGGCCTCGCTGGTTTCAACCACCTGGTACGAATGGAATGACAGGGAATGGCTGGAGAACCGCTGGAAAAAAAATACCCTTAACGCCCCGCTTTCCGTCTACGAGCTCCATCTTGCCTCCTGGATGAAAAATGAAGCCGATCCGGAAAAATACCTGAATTACCGCGAAATCGCTGAAAGGCTGGTCCCTTATATTGTTGAAATGGGCTTTACGCATGTGGAGCTGATGCCGGTTATGGAGTATCCCTATGATCCGAGCTGGGGCTACCAGATTACCGGATTTTTTGCAGCCACATCCAGATTCGGCTCACCGCAGGATCTGATGTTCCTGATTGATGAGCTCCACCGCCACCATATCGGTGTAATTCTCGACTGGGTGCCTTCCCATTTTCCGGGCGATGCGAATGGCCTCCATCGGTTCGACGGATCTTGTCTCTATGAACACGCGGACCCTAAAAGAGGATTTCATCCGGAGTGGAAATCCTATATTTTCGATTACGGAAAAAA
>JAKOOI010000213.1 GCA_022701475.1 Weeksellaceae bacterium | reverse complement strand
TATTTTTTTTAAAAATTCCAAATTTCCCAGGCTTTTTCTGCCTGCTGTTCAAGCATGTAATAGCCGTTGACGGTTTTCGCGTTTCTTTCGGCCGCCTGCAGGATAAAACGGGTATAATCCGGGTTGTAAATGAGGTCGATCACCAGGTGTTCCCCGGAGAGTCCCTGAAAGGGGAATTCCAGGCAGTCTTCCACATTGGGAAACGTCCCTACCGGTGTGCACTGGACAATGATCTTATGCCGGCGCACCGTTTCCTCATCCAGGGTATCGAAGCTGATTTCGGATTTCCTGGAGACAGTGAGGCTGGAAATTTCCAGCTTGTCCAGCACATAGCGAATTGCTTTTGCAGCACCGCCGTCCCCAAGGATCAGTGCGGTGTCCTGATGGGGCTTCCGGTGGAGGAGAAGCGTCTTTTCAAACCCGAAAGCATCGGTATTGTATCCCGTTTTCTTTCCGTTTTCAATACGGATGCAGTTCACGGCACCGATTTCCAGGGCTTCATCGCTTAGGCCGTCGAGGTACGGAATGATCTTTTCTTTGTATGGAATCGTTACGTTGCAGCCCAGCAGTCCCGGTACTGAAAGCATGGCCTGTATATCCTCCGGTTCCGCGACATCGAAGATCGTGTAGGAGTAGTCTTTCAGCATCAGTTTCCTGAACTTGTTTTCAAAAAATTTCTGGGAAAAGGAGTAGGCGATGTTTTTTCCGATAAGGCCTAATTTTTTATTGGAATCCATAAGTCCAAAAATAAAAAAAAGACCGATACAATCGGTCTTTAAGGTAAAATATTTTAGATAAATTATTCCACGATGAATTTTGCGGAGAATGCATCGGCAGCCAGGATGTAAGTTCCTTTTACCAGTCCGTTCAGGTGGATTTTATTGGAATTTTTAAAAGGATTCTCTATCGTACGGATCAGTTTTCCTGAAAGGTCATAGATGGATACTTTTGAGATTTTTCCAAGGTTTTCCCCTTTTACGGAAAGCTCATTGTTTCTTACCGGGTTAGGGTAGATGACAAATCCTGATTTTTCTTTTGCCGTTTCTACGGTGGCTAATGAACCGCTGTAACACGACCAGCTCAGGTCGTCGATGGCCACTCTCGCGCCGGTTACCGGATTCACGATGCTGATCACGATATTCCCGCTCACATTGATGTTGTTGATGGTCACCAGATCAGTGGATGCATTGGTGTAAGGAATGGTTCCTACGGTTGCACCGTTTACTTTCACGTCAAGGCTTCCCGGGTTTCCGGAGAATTTCAGCTGTGCCCTGGCGCTCAGGCTCTGGATCCCTCCGCTGATGGTAGAGCTGGTTAAGCTTCCGTTACGGATGGTGATGGCCCTGTTGGATGTCGACTGGATGCTCTGGTCTGTCCTTGCATCCGTAGCCGTCCAGGTAATATTGTTGTTGGTCCAGGTCTGGGTATTGTATACCTGGGCTGCCGGTGCCGGAATGGTTTCAAAGTCTTCATTTCCGCATCCGTTGGCTACCGGCTGTCCTGCCAGGGTAGTGGCCGAAGCGGTGTTGCTCATCGGAGAAGGGTTTCCGTAGGCATCTTTGGTGATGACATAGAAAGCATACGTCGTCAGCGGGCTCAATCCTGTTACGGTAGCGGTAGTTCCGGAAACGGTGCTGTACAGCGTTCCGTTTACATACACGTCATATCCTGCCACGCCGATGTTGTCGGTACCTGCAGTCCAGCTTAGGGTAACGGAGCTGGAAGTAGGGTTGGAAGTCGTTACGTTGGTGGCCGCGGTAGGCGCTTGATTATCCACTACCGGAGTTCCCCAGATCTGGTTCACGTATTCAGGATGGTCGATGAACGGGTTTCTGTTTCCCTGGAAAGCATAGGCGGCATTGTTTCTTGCGATTTCAGTCTGGGAAACAGGGTCTGCATTATGCCATGCTAGCAGCTGGTTCAGTTCCCATGCCTGTAGTCCCGGATAAGCGGAACCGCCAAGCATATTCCCGGATGAGAAGCCGGAAAGCTGGGTTTCATATCTTGTTACGAAATAAAGGATCATCCTGGCGACGTCACCTTTAAAGGCGTTGATCGGTTCGAAAACGATCCCGGAATAGCCCGGTGATACGGAAGTTCCCAGTTTCGATCCGTTCTGTGAGACATAAGAAGTGGATCCTACGGTTCCGAAAGGGTAGTTGGAACGCATCCCGTTTACCTTCCCGTCGGTAGCGCGGATGAAATGCACATCCGATTTCATCGGGAAATTTTCGTTGAAAAGGCTTTGGGGAACCACGTGCTCCCGGTTGTAGCAATCTCCTTCGTTGGTGTAGCCTGACCCGCCGCATTGGGCACTGCCATAGGTAAAGTTGTAAGGGTCTGTTCCGTTCGGGTTTTCAGAGTACATGTCCAGAATGGTTCCGTCGTTTTCATACCCCGGAATCCCGGCGATGTTGTCACGGTCGGTGGTCTGGTACGCTGTCCATAGCCCGCCGTAGCCATTGTCAATATGGCCTGCTGTGATAATCTCTTTTAATTTGGATTTTAATGGTGCTCCGTTGAGGCCCGACGCCTGGTCGTAATAGCCGTTGGGTGCCTGGGCAAATGCAGAAGTGCATACCAAGCCCATCATAATAGATAGTAAAGTCCGCTTCATTTTTTAGATTTTGGGCCACAAATGTACAAAAAAATGAGTGGGGATTTGTATTAATTTTTGGTAATATAGTCCTTGCCGGTCTTCGAAAATACCCATGAAATCCCGAAGCCCAGGAGGGCAGCGGTGACAGAAACCGTCAGGTAATTTTTTCCTACGATCTTCACCGGGAATGGTAATGTTTCATTGGCCCTGAAGAATTCCGTATACTGCTGGAAGTAGCAGAGGGCGGTTCCCAGGATCAGCCCGGAAACGATTCCCAGGATCACGATGAGGACACCGGTGTAGAAGTACACCTGCCGCAGGTGGCTCAGCGGGAAGCCCAGTGAAACCAGCGATTTGGCCTGCTCCTTTTTGTCCAGCTGCAGGATGATGATGGCGCCGGCCAGGTTGAAGGTGGTAATGAAGATCACCAGGGCGAAAATCAGGTAGATGAACAGCTTTTCGGTGTTGATCATCTTCCAGAAAGCCGCGTTCTCTTCCTGTTTGGTTTTGATTTCGATCTTTTGTCCCAAAGGTGCTTTTTCGCCTTTAATACTTTCTCCGAGGGAAGACATCAGCTGCTGCTTGACGGCATCGGCGCTTTCAGGATTTTTCAGCTTGATAACCACCTGATAGGCGGAATGCTCAGGCAGGCCGAGCAGTTCTTCCGTCAGCTCTACCGGGGCGATGATATAATTGTCCAGCTGGTCTTTTCCGGGGAATACGCCGGTCACCAGGATGTCTTTTTTGTTGTAAATGTCTTCTTCCTTGTTGATGATGCCGGTGCCCGGTTTCGGCATAAACAGGGTGGCGGAACTGGTCTTGGAAGGAACCGGAATGGAAAGCCTGTTGTCCAGGGAATTTTCCATCAGCACTTCATTGGAATACTTGAAGCCGGGGTAGGAGCCGTAAAATACGTCCTTGTCAATCGGGTTCACCCGGGTATAGGCGGAATCCACGCCGCGGAGATAGGCGATATCGCCTTTGCCATTGTAGCTGATGTAGACTTTCTCCTCAATCACCCTTGAGAAATGGCTGATGTCCTTGTTGTACTTCAGGATGCTGCTGATCCTGTCGAAATCTTTCAGCGTTTTCCCGGTGGTGCTTTTCAGGGTAAGGTCGGCATGCAGGTTGGAGATCAGGTCCTTGTTGAGGTCTTCCAGTCCCGAGAAGACGGAAATGATGACGAACATTGCCGTAACGGCTACCGTCATAGCGCCTGCAGCCAGCCACGTAATGAACGTAACGGCAGTGCTCCCTTTCCTGGACAGAAGGTACCTGGAGGCGATATAAAAAGCAATGTTCTTCAAGGATTACAGAATAGGGTTGTCGCCTTCGCCTCTCAGTTCGCGGTCCAGCCTTTCCACATCGTCAAGAGCGGTATCCAGGTAGAAGTTCAGCTGGGGGATCACCCGCACCTGCTTGGCCATTTTCTGGCCGAGGAAGTTCCGGTACTGGGCTTTGTTTTCTTCAATCTCCTTCATCACGGCAGAACGGAATTCCTGCGGGAAGATGCTGAGGTAAATCTTGGCAATCCCCAGGTCCGGCGTGATTTTTACATCGGAAACCGATACCAGGATGCTCTGCTTGCTTTCCGCCGCCTGTTTGCGGAACAGTTCCGCGAAATCTTCCTGTATGATCTGTGCTACTTTTCTTTGTCTGTTGCTTTCCATAAGTCCTGCAAATTTAGTATTTTTGTTTGAATTGGTCCTTTCAAAATACCAAGCTTTATCAAAATTTACCCCTTAATCTGTAAAATACTATGAAATTGGAACACATCGGCATTGCCGTACAGTCATTAGGCGTTTCCGATGCGCTCTTTGCGAAACTGCTGGGGCAGCCGTCCTACAAACAGGAATCCGTGGAGCGGGAAGGCGTGGTGACTTCCTTTTACGCCGCCGGCGAAAGCAAGATCGAGCTGCTGGAAGCCAGCACAACCGACAGTCCCATCTCGAAATTTATTGCCAAAAAAGGCGAAGGCATCCACCACCTGGCTTTCGGGGTGGACAACATTGCCGCCGAAGTGGAACGGCTGAAAAAAGAAGGCTTCGAATTTATTTCCGAAGAACCCAAAGAAGGCGCTGATAACAAACTTGTTGTCTTCCTCCACCCGAAGTCCACCAACGGTGTCCTCGTAGAATTATGTCAAGAAAAACCCTAAATAATTTTGTAGGAACAGAAATTTTGCTATTTTTGCAATCACAAAATTTAACCAAATTTTTGAGGTCCTATAGCTCAGTTGGTTAGAGTCCCTGACTCATAATCAGGTTGTCCTTGGTTCGAGCCCAAGTGGGACCACGATTTTGAAGATAGAAATTCTTCTAAAATTTTAAAAACCCCTATTGTAGGGGTTTTTTTATGTTTATAAGTTATTATTTGTAGACAAAAATAGTCATCGTTCCCAAGATGACTTTCCCCTATCGTTTCCCCCTCAGATTAAACAGCAGTATTTTCGAAAGAAGTGCTATTACCTG
>JAKOOI010000210.1 GCA_022701475.1 Weeksellaceae bacterium | reverse complement strand
CCATACGCCATCGAGCAGAACCTGAAACTGAGAAACCCGATCTATCAGGAAACCGCATCCTACGGACATATGGGAAAAGAGCATTATATTGCTGATAAAACATTCAACAAAGGTCATAAGAATGAACTTACCCTTACGGGACTTGAGTTCTTTACCTGGGAAAAACTTGACAAAGTAGACGAAATCAAAGCCGCTTTCGGTATTTAATTTGTTTTCCTGAGAATATATCAACTGCTTTATCGCTACGGTAAGGCAGTTTTTTTTATTTTTACATATAAATAGATTATAAAAGATGAAGAATACCGGATTTGCCCTGATGGCTGCCTTCCTGATGATGTTGGGTACGTTTGCAAAAGCCCAGCTGACGATGCATAAGATGATAAGCGTGGGATATACTTACCAGAACCAGAGTTTCGGTGATGTAGGCGGAAAGCTGCTTTTCCTGAGCAATGACAATGTGGTTTACAGGCTTGGCGGCTCTGCTATGATGGGTTCAGCCAACTCGAAATTTGCCATTATGCCGAAAGTCTCAGGTGATATTATGTTAAATTTTGAAAAAAATGTAGACTTTTACCACTCGTATTATTTCGTGATGGGAGCCGAGGCAACCAATAAATACGTCGCTCCGAAAGTAGGCTTCACCCTTTTCGGACTGCTGGACCTCACCGGCGGATATGCTTTTCCTATAGGAAACAGCGGAATAAACGGTAAAGAGCTGAAAGGTCTGAATATTAATTTTACACTAAATGTCCCTACTACATTCATTCATGATATGTTTAAATGATTTTTTTTAAATTTTTCTTTTAAAAATTTAATAATAGGTTAACAGTTATTAAAAATTTATTATATTTACATCATAGAAATTGTAACCGCCTATTGATTGGACTTTACTCTGAAGAATTGTTTTGTATTTATAGCTGATGCCGGATCATATATCTGGAAAAAGTGTTTGTCAGCGAAAGTATATATCGAGAAAAAGTTATGAAATCAAAATCGGATAGTTTACTCATTTCCCTTTACCAGAAAGGAGACGAAGGGGCTTTATCAACCCTCATTCATCGCCATCAGAGAGAACTTTTTACATTCATTTTTTACAAAATTAATGATGAAGACCTGGCGAATGATGTTTTTCAGGATACATTCATGAAAATCATTATTCTGCTGAAAGAAGGACGCTATAACGAAGAAGGAAAATTCATCCTGTGGGCCAAGAGAATTGCCTACAACTTGATCATCGACCATTTCCGGGCGAAAGCCAAAAATATCAAAGTTTCGGAGACCACTTTTGAAACCGACGAATATTCTATTTTTGACCTGCTCAGGGAACCTTCCGAAAATATTGAAGACCAGCTGGTCACCAATCAGATCCAGGAAGATCTTCTGAAGATGCTTCAGTACCTTCCTGAAAACCAGCAGGAAGTGATCAGGCTGAGGTTTTTCGACGGACTGAGCTTCAAGGAAATTGCCGACCATACGGACATGAGCATCAATACCACGTTGGGCCGGGTAAGGTATGCACTGATCAACCTGAGAAAAATCATGGATGAAAACAATATTATCCTGACACGGTAAATAATAATATCGGAGAATTCGCGTTTTAAGGAAAAACATCTTTCGCCTATGAGAAAAAATGATTCCTTAAAAGCCACCACTTTGAAACCAAAAAAACAAACGATTGAGTTTTTGCTCAGCTTTTCAAAGAGTCTTGAAATTGTAAAAAGCAAGACCAAGGATTATCCGATTTCAAAGAATTAAAATCGCTAATTTTGTGCTGTATGAAAATTCAGCACATTTTTTTTGACCTCGACAATACCCTTTGGGACCACCGCCGCAATGCTTATCTCACCATTAAAGATCTTTTTGAAAAGGAGGAAATCGGTTTGAAATATACCATCGGCTTTGAGGAATTCCATTCGGTCTACCATACGGTTAATGAAAAACTATGGGAAGACATCCGCGACGGGATTATTGATAAAGACTACCTCAGGAAGCACCGGTTCTACGATACCTTCATGCATTTCGGCGTGGATGACGAACGGCTTTCCGCTTATTTTGAAGAACATTTCCTGGACAGGATCCTTAATTACAACGAACTGGTGGAAGGAGCGGAGTATATTCTGGAATACCTGAAAACAAAAAACTACACGTTGCACATCATTTCCAACGGATTTAAGGAAGTAACGGAAAGGAAATGCATCCTGTCGGGAATCGGCAAATATTTCAAAACCATTACCAGTGCCGATAGCGTAGGCGTAAGAAAACCGCGGCCGGAGATTTTTGAATATTCACTGAGCCTGGCCGGAGCGGTAAAAGAGGAAAGTATCCTCATCGGCGACGACTGGATTGCTGATGTTACCGGAGCCCTAGGTTTCGGGATGGACGTAATCTTTTTTGATGTGCTGAATGAAAACAGGCCAGAAAAAAGTGTAAAAGTGATTAAGCACTTGTTGCAGATTAAAAATTTCTTGTAAAGGATGATGTGTGATGTTTATAACCACTATAAACCGGTTATTACTGTAATTTTCGAGATAAAAAAGTGGCGGTCCTGCTGAACAGGACCGCCGGTATTGTGTACAGAGACGGAATCTTAGATTCCCAGGCTTTCTCTCACTCTTTTTATGGTTTCCGTAGCCACTGCTCTGGTCTTCACAGCTCCTTCCTGAAGCTTTGCTTCCAGTTCGTCCAGGTTATTCATGTAATAGGAAAAAAGTTCC
>JAKOOI010000204.1 GCA_022701475.1 Weeksellaceae bacterium | reverse complement strand
ATCGGTTTTATATGATGAAATGGCTGAATCCCTCCAGTTTTCCAGAATTTTCGAAACTTTCAGCGGAAAACAGGATCTTATTGATAAACAAGTAGACCTTTTCTTCACTTTCGGAGGTGACGGCACCATTGTGAATTCGCTTACTTTTGTGGAAGACCTTGAAATCCCTATTGTCGGCGTCAATACCGGCAGGCTCGGGTTCCTGGCCAGCTTTACCAAAGAGGAGGCCTTCAACGAGCTCGATTCCATCCTGAAAGGTGACGTAAAAACCAGCCGCCGCGCCGTCATCCAGGTGATTGCCGAAGGCCTGGAAGGCTTTTTTCCATACGCTCTGAATGATGTGACCATCTCCCGGAAGGAAACCACTTCCATGATTACGGTGGATTCCTATATTAATGACGAGTTCCTGAACGTATTCTGGGGCGACGGAGTGATCATCTCCACTCCTACAGGATCTACCGCTTACTCACTGAGCTGCGGCGGACCGATTATCTCGCCCAAAAATGAGAATTTCGTCATCACGCCTATCGCACCGCATAACCTCAATGTACGCCCGCTGATCGTAAACGACACCGTGGAAATCAAGCTGAAAGTGGAAAGCAGGGTTCCCCAGTATTCCCTTTCGCTGGATTCGAGGCTGATCCATATTGAGACCGACAAAGAAATCATCCTCAGGAAAGCGGCATTCCAGATTCTCCTGGTGCAGCCCAACAACCTGAGCTTCTACGAAACCATCCGCCAGAAGCTGCTTTGGGGGAAAGACAAAAGAAATTAGCAGTTAAGCAAAAATGATTACCTTTACAGGAATTTTACAAACCCTAATAATTGATATTAAAAAAGTAAAACAATGAGCAGAATTTTCCCGGCAGGAGTTGCCACAGGTCAATTAGTTACTGATATTTTTCAGCATGCTAAAGAAAATAAATTTGCATTACCTGCAGTTAACGTAATTGGTTCCAGCAACGTAAATGCAGTGATGGAAACTGCAGCAAAACTAAACTCACCTGTTATCATCCAGTTCTCCAACGGAGGAGCTGCTTTCAACGCAGGAAAAGGATTGAGTAATGAAGGACAGAAAGCGGCCATCCTGGGAGCAGTAGCCGGAGCAAAACATATCCATACCCTGGCTGAAGCCTACGGAGCTACCGTAATCCTTCATACCGACCACTGTGCAAAAAAATTATTGCCGTGGATCGACGGACTGATGGATGCCAGCGAAACATTCTACAAGCAACACGGAAAATCCCTCTACTCTTCCCATATGCTGGACCTTTCCGAAGAATCCCTGGAGGAAAACCTTGAAGTTTCCGCCCGGTATTTCGAGAGAATGGCTAAAATGCAGATGACCCTGGAAGTGGAGATCGGTGTTACAGGAGGTGAGGAAGACGGTGTTGACAACTCTGATGTTGACAATTCAAAATTATATACCCAGCCGGAAGACGTGGCTTACACTTATGAAAAGCTGAAAGCGATCTCCGATAACTTTACCATTGCAGCCGCTTTCGGTAACGTACACGGCGTATACAAGCCAGGAAATGTGGTGCTTACCCCTAAGATCCTTGATAATTCCCAGAAATTCGTTCAGGAGAAATTCGGAACGGCGGAAAAGCCGGTGAACTTCGTATTCCACGGAGGATCAGGTTCCACCCTGGAAGAAATCAGGGAAGCCATCGATTACGGAGTGATCAAGATGAATATCGATACCGATCTTCAGTTTGCCTATACGGAAGGAATCAGGGATTATATGGTGGACAACATCGATTACCTGAGAGCCCAGATCGGAAACCCGGATGGGGAAGAAAAGCCGAACAAAAAGTTCTATGACCCGAGGGTATGGGTGAGAAAAGGAGAAGAAACTTTCTCCAAGAGACTGGTTCAGGCATTCGAAGATTTAAATAACGTAAATACGCTTAAATAATTTCTGTAAAATGTATAAAGTACGATACGTATCCGTTCCGGCCTTTATACATTTTACTTTTTACATTGTACAATAATACAGACACTATGGCATTCGAGTGGTTTAAAAGAAAAGCACAAAATATTACGACCTCTACCGACGAGAAAAAAGATGTTCCCAAAGGTCTTTGGCACCAGACTCCGTCCGGAAAAATTGTTGAGCATGACGAACTGAAGAGAAACAATTATGTTTCCCCGGAAGACGGGTTCCATGTGAGAATAGGAAGTGCTGAATTTTTTGACATCCTTTTTGATGACGGTAAATTCACCGAACTGGATGCGAATGTTGAAAGTATTGACATCCTGAACTTCAAAGATACGAAACCTTACGCCGACCGTCTGAAAGAAGTAAAAGCAAAAACCAAGCTTACCGACTCCATCAGAAATGCAGCAGGTACCGTAAAAGGTACTGAAATGGTGGTTTCCTGTATGGATTTTGCTTTCATCGGAGGCTCCCTGGGTTCTGTAATGGGTGAAAAGATCAGACGTGCCATCGATTACTGTATCGAGAAAAAACTTCCTTATATGATCATCTGCCAGTCCGGCGGAGCGAGAATGCAGGAAGCAACATACTCCCTGATGCAGCTGGCAAAAGTTCAGGCAAAACTGGCCCAGCTTTCCGAAGCGGGACTGTTGTACATCGCTTACCTTTGTGATCCTACTTTCGGTGGAATTACAGCCTCCTTTGCCATGACAGCCGATATCATCATGGCCGAGCCCAAGGCCCTGATCGGTTTTGCCGGCCCAAGGGTGATCCGCGAGACCATCGGAAGAGACCTTCCGGAAGGATTCCAGACCTCGGAGTTCCTGCAGGAGAAAGGGTTTGTGGATTTCATCGTTAAGAGAACGGAAATCCAGAATATCGTTTCCAAGACCGTGAAACTGCTTACAGCCCATGCTTAGTCATTAACAACACCATATTGTAATCTCTCTCTTACCGGGAGAGATTTTTAATTGATGAGAACATTCAGCATTTTTTTCAATACGATCCGCAGCATGAGTTTTAAGAAGATCATGCGTCTCCTGTCACTGGTCCTTCCCCATCCGGTTTTTTCACTGCTCAGCTTTTACGCCACGCTTAAGGCCTACTCCATTGCCCAGAAAAAGTTTCCGGAAACCGCCTCTACCAACGGCATCGGAAATTCATTCCGGCATGCCCTCTGGTGCTGTTTCATCCTGATGTACTGCAGCAAGGTGTCTTCACCTGAAAAAGCCCTGAAATTCTGCAAAAGGCTTACCGACCTGCATGAAGAACTCTTCCCAAACAAACCGCTGGAGACCAAAATGGACCTCCACAACAATAAAATCGGGATGGATTATTTCATGGAAATGCTGGAAGGCGTCCACCGTCAGTTTTTTGAAAAAAGTTTCTTTATCAATGGGCTGGAAAAGAAAATGAAGGATGCCAAAGTACTTAAAAACCTGGATGATGATTTTGAAGGCTTGCTGGTTTACCTGGAAGATAAGTAAATAACGTGAGCTTGATGTAAAATCAGGTATATGGTCAGTAGGATTGATTTCAGCCCATTTACTACGGTATGCCTGATGATCCGGCTTCAACCGAATGCGGATAAGTTTTGGCTAAAGCCCCATTTATGCCACTATAATAACGTCGGGCTAAAGCCCGACACTATTGATTGATGCAACTCATTTAATGTGAACCTGAAGCAGAGACCGGATTACAAGGCTGAAGGGCAAGCCGGATACAGGAAATTCCTTTTGTCAAGATCAGAAGTGTGTATGATCAGATACAATGGTTTTTCAGGCTGATTAAAAAGGAATTCTATATAAAAGTCATAACTTGTTCATCTGATTATTAGAACCCGCCTTAACAATCATCTGAAAATAAATGAAATGCTGTTGAGTTCACGTTAAATAGCAGTGAATGATGAATTTGCTCCGCAGGTTAATTGTGGTGTGCAAGTGAATTTTTGGATTGGTTTAATTGCTGCATATAGGATATAAGCAAGATACCGCACCCACAGATATCCTGTCCTGATTCACAAAATATCCGTATACTGAAGCATCTTTTCTTGCCTACTTTCCTAATAATTTCTACATTTACTCTTTACTAATAAAAACATAGGTCATGGAACAGAAAATACATCAGGGACGCAATATAAAAAGATTCCGGGAGATGCTGGGCATCAAACAGGAAGCCCTGGCGTTCGAT
>JAKOOI010000202.1 GCA_022701475.1 Weeksellaceae bacterium | reverse complement strand
GTATGGATTTTAATCAATTATTCAGAGACAGGACCAAGCGGTTTTCTATTGCCATAATCAGATCTTTATCTCCCTTACCCTATTCGGATGACCTTTCAGTAATCAGAAAGCAAATCATCAGATCTTCACTCCCGTTGCTGCCCATTACAGAGCGGTTTGCAGGGCAAGGTCTGAAAAAGAAAAGTTTGCCAAAATATGTATGGTCGTTGAAGAAATTGATAAAACCTAATTTTGGCTTGAACTTACTAAAGAACTTGAGTATTTAAATTATGAAAAAATCATCTGCTTAAAGAAGGAATGTGATGAATTGGTAAAGGTGATGACTTCATATCAATTTAAATGATCTCAAAATATATAAAGACCAGCCTTATTTCTCATTACCCATTACCTATTACTCATTGCTAATCATTCATTAAAAATGCACGAACAGTTCAACTTTGCCATAGAAGTCCTCGGGACGATCTCGTTTTCGATGTCGGGAAGTTTTGCAGCGATGCAGAAACGGCTGGATCCGTTCGGGGTACTGATTATAGCATTTGTTACCTCTGTCGGCGGAGGAACGGTACGGGACCTGCTGCTGGATATCCCGGTATTCTGGATGCATGATTTGCTGACCTGCAGCCTGATTATCCTCACCAGCATCTTTACGATGATCTTCAAGTCCTTTGAAAAAAACTTCCGGGTCACCCTTTTTATTTTTGACAGCTTCGGGCTGGGGCTGTTCACCATCATCGGCGTCCAGAAAGGGCTGCATGCAGGAATCCATCCGCTGATCTGTATCGGCCTGGGGACCATTACGGGCTGTTTCGGGGGAATCATCCGCGACATCCTGCTGAACCGGATCCCGCTGATCTTCCGCAAGGAAATCTACGCTACCGCCTGTATCGTAGGAGGTTCGGCTTTTCTCCTTCTGACCAAATTCACCGGCCTGACCTACACCATCGTACAGATTTTCACCATCCTGCTGATTGTCAGCATCAGGACCCTCGCCGTAAAATACCACTGGCAGATCCCGAAATTCTACGGGTATGAGAATAATTCTGAGATGTAATAAGTAGCTGACAGCAATTAGATTTTTGCTATTGGCTTTATAATCAGAGTTTTAAAATTCATAAATGTATTATTCAATTGTTTCAATTACTTACATCAGTTTCCGTTTTAAACCTCATAGGTTTTGGAAACTATGAGGTTGGATAGCCCCGATAGCAGCGGCATCCTTTTTCTTTGCAAAGGACAAAGCCCGGGAAAGAAAAAGATACAGCGGATAGCGGGAATAAGCTCCTGAAATCCATCCGGCGTAAAAAGGGAAGTCCTGCTCCTGACGGCTAAACCTGTCTGTACCGATACTCTGACCCGGCCAAACAAAAAGCACCCGGAAAGACCAGATGCTTTGATTTATAAACGGATGGTTTGCTTTTTTTAGAATTTCCCTCTGTTTCTCATGTTGGGGTTGTGCATATGCTTCTGCATGGTCGGCATTTTCATCTGGTCCTTCATCATTTTGATCTGGTCGGTCATCATTCCGGCACTGTCCAGTCTTTTTGCTTCTTCCAGCAGTTTCTGGCCTTCCTGCCTTCTTCCTTTTGAAATGGCTGCGGCAGCCAGGTTCAGGGTGGCCATTGCCCGGTCATGCTTCATATTCAGTCCGTATTCCAGTGCTTTTTTCATGAACGGTTCTACTTTGGAAGGATGTTCCTGCGCCTGGGTAAGCCCGGTGAGGTAATGGTAATACCCGTATTGGGATTTGTGGAGCTGGGCACGGTAATCCCTGATGTTCTGCAGCCATACGCCGGCTTTTTCCATATTCTGCTTTCTCAGCTGCCAGAAGGCCAGCAGGATGTATTCGTTTTTAAAGAACAGCAGGATCGGGAATGCTGCCAGCAGGAATATTACAATTCCCCATCCGAGGCTTCTCGTAAAGATCATCATGTAAAGCCCCAGCAGGATCAGGACGGCAGCAACGGCAATTTTTATGTATTTATTCATTCGTAAATTTTAGAAGTGCAAAGATAATAAATTTAAGATTCCGAGTTCAGGCTTTATCTTCTAAAGTTTGTATCCTTTCATAGGTCCGGAAACAGAAATCGTAGGCATGTTTTTCATCTTTTTCAAAACAGGTTTCATTTACTTTTTTCCACACTTTCCCATCGATCTGCGGAAAAAAGGTATCGCCGTTGAGATCAGCCTTCACTTGGGTCACTTCAAGGCGGTCTGCAGAATCCATCGTCTGTTCATAGATCTTTCCGCCACCGATGATAAAAACGTCTTCATCTATTTTTTTGGCAAACTTCATGGCTTCCTTGATGCTTCCCACGATCAGGATGCCTTCCTCGAACCAGTCTGTTTTGCGGGAGATGACGATATTGGTACGGTTGGGCAGCGGTTTTCCAATGCTTTCGTAGGTCTTGCGCCCCATGATCACCGGATGGCCGGAGGTAATTTCCTTAAAATGTTTCAGGTCATTCGGCAGGTGCCAGAGCAGCTGGTTTTCAAAACCGATTTCATTGTTTTCCCCCAGGGCCACTACGATTGTTGTCATGAAAATAAATTTTTACAAAATTAGCACATAATTTGTATATTTGGTTAGCACAAAAATTTAAAAAATAAACTATGAAAAACAGAGGCTGTCTGAGCGCCGGAACCATCGGGATTGCGCTCCTTGTTATTGTGGGCGTTTTATTCTTCTGGGGAAAAAGCGGTTATAATAATTTCGTGACCAAAGAACAGAACGTCAATACCAAATGGTCCAACATAGAAACCGTTTACCAGAAAAGAGCCAACCTGATCCCGAATCTGGAAAGGACGGTAAAATCCTATGCCAAATTTGAAAAGGAAACCCTGACCCAGGTAGTGGAAGCCCGTTCCAAGGCAACCTCCATTAATATCGACCCTACCAATATGACGGAGCAGGACCTTGCCAAATTCCAGGCTGCACAGGGCGAGCTTTCCGGAGCCTTGAGCAGGTTAATGGCCGTGGTGGAATCCTATCCTAACCTGAAGGCCGACCAGCAGTACATCAACTTCCAGAGAGAATATACTGCTATCGAGAACAGCATCCGTACGGAAACCGTGTATTACAACCAGGCGGCACAGGATTATAACACTTCTATCAAGACGTTCCCGAACAACATCCTGGCAAACTTCACGAATTTCAAAGAGAAACCTTATTTCAAAGCAGCAGCAGGTGCCGAAAAAGCCCCTGACGTATTTTCAGAATAATGAAAAGTAATTTCCTGACAGATCAGCAGATCGCTTCCCTGGCGGAAGCGATCGGGTCAGCGGAAGAGCATTCTACCGGTGAAATCCGCGTGCATATCGATTCCAATACCGAGACCGACAGTGCGAAAACCGCGTTCCGGGTATTTGAAGAACTGTGCATGAACAGAACCGCAGAACGGAATGCCGTGCTCTTCCATGTGAATTTCGAACAGAAATACCTGACCATCATCGGGGATACCGCGATCCATGAAAAGGTGAGCCAGGCGTACTGGGACCACCTGCA
>JAKOOI010000198.1 GCA_022701475.1 Weeksellaceae bacterium | reverse complement strand
TCATACGGTACGCCCGGCAGGCTGAACAGGAGTTTGCCGTCCTGCTCCATCATCATGCAGGGAGCCGTCCCGTTATGGTTCTGGAATACCTTAGACCGGGTGGGCACAAAAGCCTGCTCACGGTTTCTTTCCAAAATCTCCAGTCTTCCGCGCCTTTCCATATAAGCTTTAAGATGCTGGAATGTTTCTTCATCCAGTGCAATTTCATCATTGAAAAATGCAGCGATGGCTTTTTTGGTTTTGTCATCGCGGGTCGGGCCCAGGCCGCCGGTGGTAATAATGAGATCACCCTTTTCAAAAGCAGCCTGCAGGGTTTGCTGAATGGTTTCAATATCATCAGAAATCGTAAGGATCTGCACCACTTTGATCCCGATGTTTTTAAGTTCGGCAGCAATAAAATTGGAATTGGTATCCACGGTATTCCCGGAAAGGATTTCATCACCGATGGTAATGAGAACGGCATTTTTCATAGATCAAATTTCGGAAAAAATTCCTTTGGTTCCGTTGAAAATATAAAGCTGACCCCAATTTAAATAACGCCGCAGCAACCGGGATTCTTGCGCCATATGATAAAGAGTGGCTGAAAAACTACTGCATGATGTCATTGTACCTAATTCGTAATTCAGAGCAGCCATATGATTTGTTTTTTATATTTTTGGGCCTGATTACTTAAGCAATATACTCATTATGTCAAAATATGACGATGCCTCATGGCATTACGGAGGCGATTTCCCGGAAGGGCTTCCTGAAAAAAACGGGGCTACCCATACAGGGATGTTCCTGAACTGGTGCATTCAGAAAGACTTTATTTCCGGTGGACTGAAAGAAGATACTGCTGAAGAAATTGAAAAAGTGAAAAGAAGGGAAATGACCGGAGCGGAATTCGTAATGGAAGTACTGGACGGTAAATTTTCCGAAGAAGACCTTAATGATTTCGGCAACAGCTTTGCCCGCGATTATTATAAAGACGATACGGATTTCGGGAACCGTTTCAGTTCTTTTGCTGACGATTATGTCAATCTTTTCGATACCAAGGCGGAACAGAACGATTATGAATACGAAACCTTCTATCACATTGAAGATACCTTCGAAAACTACGACCTGATGAAGCAAATGATCGACTACCGCTTTAATGAGTGGAAGGAGTACAGCAACCTTAACTGATACTGGTTATCATCCTGTCAGCGTTCAGGGCAAACGCACGAGATTTTAAATCATTAATTATCAAAAACTTATAATTACACTTAATTTTATACTCATCACTCATATAAAATTAAGTAATTGATTTACAATGTTTAATTTCTTTAAACATTTAAACATTCCAATTTCATGCGTTTGCCTTACCATTGATTATTTACACGGATCATGTTCGCCGGATATTCTTGTTGCTCAAATACTTTAATTCAAAGTAGAAACCGAATTGAGAAGCCGGAATAAGGAAACCAGTCATTATTTTGAGTTCACGTTGATTTAATATCTCCGAAAATTCATATTCCGGAGGAATATTATCTGTGTAGAAAAAGTCTTACCATGAACAGCATACCGGAGGTGTGCTATCTACCTTAAGCAGCAGATTGGCGAAAGATAGAACGCTGGAGTTCAGATATCAGACTGATCCTTTTGCTACGCAGATATTGCTCCTTCGGAGCACATTCATTTTATAATAGTAGAAAAATTAAACATTGATTCAGGGCAAACACACGAGATTTTAAATCATTAGTGATCAGAAGCTTATAATACATTTAATCTTATACTCATCACGCATATAAAATTAAGTAATTGATTTGCAATGTTTAATTTCTTTAAAAATTTAAAAATCCCGATTTCATGCTTTTTCCCTAGTCAGCGTTTAAAACCCTGACAGGATTAAATAAAGGAGGTATATTTACCGGTCATGTTTTACCCAGATCAGCTCATCCGTGGCATAGCCCAAATTTTTGGCTTTCTCTAAAAAACGCTGCCTGATATCAGCCGGGATTTCCTTTTCGCGCGAAAGGATCCAGATGTACTTCAGGTTGTTTCCCACGACCAGCGCATACCGGTAGTTATCATCGATATCAATCACGTTATAACCTGCCCAGAACGGTTTGAAAAAGGAAACTTTCAGACGGGCCTCCGCAGGCTGATTCACGAAGCGTGCTTCCCCGGCAGACTCTTTCCATTCTTTCTTTACATAATGGTAACCTCTGTTGACTACTTTTATGGTTCCGTCTTCATTTTTGGAATAGTTGGCCGTCACATTATCCATATTTTTCTCGAACTTATAATCGAAACGGGCGATTTCATACCATTTTCCCATATACTGGTCAGCTTTGAAATTCTGTACGGCCGTTGCCCCTTTCGGGATCCCGACGGAACATGCATTCAGTACCATTAATCCTAAAATACCAAGGGAAACAGGAATGGCAATTTTTTTCAATGTTTTCATAAAAACTGTTTATGGTACCTGACCTTCAAAAATAATGCCTGAAAACTATAAAAAATCACCACCGATGGCATTCCAACCGCAGCTGAGGATCACCAATCATTATTACAATTCTATCTATAAAATTCTGATTGTTAATCAATTGAATATATACCGGCAGATTCAGCAGGTTTTTATTAATTTCCGGATGATCCGCATCATTACGATGATCTGTGGATGATGATCATCCTCAGTCCAATCCGTACAGACTCTACAGCTTGTAAGGATTTATGAAAAAACTTTGAGGAAATGCTCCCTGAAACTCCCGGAGACTTCTATTTCGGTCTGATCGGAAAGGGTGGCGGTCCCGCTTTTGTGATATGATTTCACAAAGTTGATGTTGATGATGTGGGAACGGTGCACCCTCACAAAGGGATGTTCCAGCAGGTCATCGAAATGCTTGAGGAAGCGGCAGACCATATTTTTCGACCCATCGGTAAGATAGACCTGGGTGAAATTGCCGTCGGCCTGCAGCCTGAGAATATCTTCGGTCTTTACCACATCGA
>JAKOOI010000196.1 GCA_022701475.1 Weeksellaceae bacterium | reverse complement strand
ACCTGGAATCAATATAATTCAGATCCTGATGTTACCTTATTCATATCGGATACACCAGACAAGTGGAATCTACTGCACGATCCGTAATTCTTCAGCCGGTTATGATGCACGGCATGGATCTGTGTTTCTGTAATGATGTAAATATCCTGTAAGATTATTCGTATATTTGAGAATAAGCAATCATTAACAGTATACTATATAATTTATATGAAAGTAATCATCCACGGCGGGTTTTTCTCGGAGAGCGGACAAAGCCACGAAGTAAAGACAGCCAAACAGAATTCACTGAAAGAGATCGCCCGTAAGGCATTCGATTATCTAAAGGATCATCCGGCATTTGAGACCGCAGCATATGCCGTTTCGCTGCTGGAAGATGATGAGCTGTACAATGCAGGGACCGGCTCCCAGATCCAGGGTGACGGCATGATCCGGATGAGTGCGGCCATCATGAACGGGGAAACCCAGAAAATGAGCGGTGTTATCAACATTGAAAACGTAAAAAATCCTGTTTTGATAGCTGAGGCTCTTATCGGTGAAGATGACCGTGTCCTCGGGGGCAGCGGAGCCAAAAAATATGCAACCGAACACGGATTTGCCGACTACTCTACCGAGATCCCGCAACGCCGGAAAGAATATGAGGAAAAACTGAAAAACGGCGGAAAAGGAACGGTTGGCTGTGTGGCCATGGATAAAGACGGCAGACTCGCAGCGGCTACTTCCACCGGAGGAAAAGGTTTTGAAATCCCAGGACGCATTTCCGATTCAGCTACGGTAGCCGGAAACTATGCCAATGAATACTGTGCCGTAAGCTGTACCGGAGTAGGTGAGGATATCGTCAGCAATGCCACTGCTGCCAAGATCGTTACCCGTGTTACCGACGGCATGTCCCTGTCAGAGGCTTTCACAAAAACTTTTGACGAATTAAGGGCTATTGAGGGATTTGCCGGTGCCATCGCTATTGACAAAGAAGGCAATATCTACCATCAGGACTCCGATCCTACCATGGTTTTTGCAAGTTTTGACGGTGAAAATTTTGATTTATTTGATTGATTTTAACATTATTTTATAAATGTAATTATTTTTTTGGCACGTATTTTACATGATGGTAGATAACAATTTAATATTAACATTTAAAAAATAGAAATCATGGGAAATAAGACAAAAGGTTTATTGGCATTGGTTGGAATTGGTGCTTTAGCGTATTGGAAATACAAAAACTCGTCTGAAGAAGATAAGCAGATGGTAAAGGATAAAATCAACACGGCCAAAGATAATTTCAACAAATGGGGGAACGATCTGAAAGACAAAGCGAATAATGCAGCGTCACAGGTTAAAGACAAAGCAAACGACGTAGCTTCGCAGGTTAAAGACAGAGCAAACGATGTAGCTTCTCAGGCACAGAACAAAGCTGAAGATCTTAAAAGCAAAACACAGGAAGCTATTAGCTAAAAAAGGTTATTTTAACATTCATATATAGCAAAAATCTGTCACAATTTTATAGTGACAGCTTTTTTGCTGCTTTAATTGAATATACCATCGGTATTTTATTTCCAAAGCTGTTAATCCTCCATTTCCTTTTTTCAAATTCCTGCACATGCCGGAAGCAGGGATAAGGTGACCAGTCATACTCTCTGAAATCCGTAATCTCCATTTCATTATTGATAAGGCTTTGTAAAGTTTCGGAAAGTGCATGGTTCCAGGTCATAAAATCCTGAACAAGATCTGCATCCGGTTCGGCGTAAGTGCCTTCAGTGGTTTCGGAAATCGGATCCGTATTAAAATAACTGTATTTGACACTATGGAAATCATCATCGAACATCCAGACAACAGGATGAAAATCAGCCATGATAAAGTGGCCTGAGGGTTTCAGAAAGCGGGAAATAACTTTGGCCCACCGGTCCAGATCGGGCAGCCAGCCTATGGTTCCATAGCTGGTAAAAACAATGTCGAACTGTTCATCCAGACAGTCAGGGAGACTGTACACATCACTGCATATAAACCGGGTATCGGTGCCTGCCTTCAGCGCCAGCTCTCCGGCGGCTTCTATGGACTTATCGGAAAGGTCAATGCCCGTAACCTGTGCTCCCATTCTGGAAAGGGAAATAGAATCCTGTCCGAAATGGCACTGCAGATGCAGAACAGATTTTCCTGTAATATCTCCCAAAAGATCCAGTTCAATGGAATTGAGTGAAGTTTTTCCTTTCAGGAATTCATCAACAAAATAAAAATCGGATGCCATATGCGTATCAACCCTCGCATTCCATGAGCTTTTATTGATGTCTAAATAATTTTCCATACAATTGATGAGTTTGAACAGCGTTTAATTTCCCTGGATCACGTAATACCGGGTCAGCAGCTTTCGTTCAGGCTGATCCGGGTCTGCCGGTTGGAACCAGAGCTCAATCCGGCTTCCGTAATAATTGCCCCAGCTTCCCTCGGATATCTGAAAATTTTTGCTCAGCCCGAATTCCCTGAGATCGCCGGCAGGATTGGATACTTTTATTTTAGATCTCTTGGTCACTTCTTTTTCTGAGAGGATGCGGTTGGTTTTGAGATCAAAGATCCTGAGATAAACCTCTCCCTTCTCAATTTTATTCAGGAATATTTCGTATTTGTACTGTCCCGGGATATTATCATCGTATAAAATGATATCCTCCTGTTTTACTTCCTGCAAAGGTTTCTCACCATCAGAAGCGAGCATCAACGGCAGGTAAATCTGTTCATTCCCCGGTGCTTTGATATTTCCCGTATACTTTTTATACGGACTTTTCGGTAATGCTGTAACGAAGAGGAATCCCAGGAAAGCCATTACAAAAAAACTTGCAAAGATCTGAAGGATTCCGTTTTTAAACTCTTTTTTAAAGATTCTCCAGACTCCCAGCAGCATACTCAGGATACAGGCGATACCGGGCAAGGCATTCAGTGTTATCCATGTTGAAGGGAAAACGGGAAGAATAATAAGCAGCAGCCAGCAAAACAGGGAAAAAAGAACGGTAAGGGCCGGGGCAAAATACCATCTGCCGTTGAGAAGTTTAAAAATGAGAGATTTGATCATGAATTATAAATTTATTTTTCTTTATTAAGCAAACCGTTGCCATTACAACTGGTCAAGCAGTTTCTTTTTCTGCTCGGCAAATTCCTGTTCCGTAAGAATTCCTTTTTCGCGGAGGCTGCCCAGGCTTTCCAGCAATCGGTAAACATCTTCTGAAGCGGGTATGCCATTTCCGGAAATTTCAGGGACCGTAAGGCCGGTAAGAAGTTCGTTCACTGTATTGCAGAAGCTTACAGCATTATTATTGTTATTAACGGTTTCTATACGAACGGTTTTTTCCGACCGTATGG